>JBDTCL010000223.1:0-8609 GCA_039923595.1 Antricoccus sp.
GATACTTGTAGGGGATTGTGGTGTTGGTTAACCGTCACGCGATAACGACCTTGTTGTTATCGCCAGGAACGCGATGACCTTACATACGGGGAGCCAGACCTCTTCGCTCACTTCGCCTCGTCGTAAACCTGTCGACGTCGTCCGCGCTTATGTCGCGCTTACCAAGCCACGGATCATTGAGCAGTTGCTGATCACCACTGTGCCGGCGATGATGCTCGCTGCTGGTGGCCTCGGATCCATTCGACTGATTCTGGCGACTCTGATCGGTGGAACACTCTCGGCCGGTTCGGCGAATGCGCTTAACTGCTATGTCGATCGCGATATCGATGCCGTCATGAAGCGCACCGCTCGCAGACCGCTGGTCAGTCACGTTGTGAGCCCGCACGCCGCCCTTGTCTTTGGACTCGTGATGGGCGTGGTCTCTACAGCGATTTTGGTGTGGCAAACAACGCTTCTGGCGGCCGGATTATCAGTCCTAGCGATCCTGCTTTATGTGGTTTTTTATACGCTCATCCTCAAGCGTCGGACGTCGCAAAACATCGTGTGGGGCGGTGCTGCGGGCTGTATGCCGGTCCTGATTGGTTGGGCTGCGGTTACCGGCTCGCTCACGGTCGCACCGTTTATTTTGTTTGCCATCATTTTCTTCTGGACGCCTCCGCACTTTTGGGCACTCGCGATCAAGTACAAAGATGATTACGCCGCTGCAGGTGTGCCGATGCTTCCGGTGGTAGCCAAACCGCGCGTGGTGACATTGCAAATGCTGCTGCACGCCATTGCGATGGTGGGTGTCACGATCGCCCTGTGGCCGATCGCATCGATGACGGTGGTGTACGGAACTGCAGTGAGTGTCCTTGGCGCTTGGTTCTTGTTCGAAGCCGGTCGGCTCCATGTACAGACCCTGCGCGGTGCCCCAATCAAACCGATGCGAGTTTTCCATATGTCAAATACGTATCTGTGTCTGGTGTTTATTCTCGTCGCCGTCGATGCCTTAATTCAATAATTGATTGCTCGACTACGGCCACGATTTTCTCGATAGTCGATATCCGCTAGGGTCAGCATCATGACTGAGTCGACCGAAGCTCCTGAAGAACGGCCCGCGCATCGGGAGCAGCGCGATCCGCACGCTGAAGCGATTCGAGTTGCCGTGAAGCAACTGGCTAAATTCGCTGGTGCTCACGGCGGTGATAAAGCAACATTCGTCGAGTACATTTCGGCATCGACAAGCCGAATCGTGGTGGTTGCCCAAGACGGCCGCTGGGGTGACGTGGTGCTTCCCTCGTTTGAAGCAGCGCAGAATACCGTGGCAAAGCTCGGCTTCACCGCCGTTGATGAGTGGGAACGCGAGACAATCGACGCGGTCACGTCAACCGGCTATGAGTGGGGCCGCATGGGCAAGGGCAAGGCCGCTGCGAAATAGCGGAGTAGGCGGACCCCTCGACTGGTGTTGCTGCCACTGTATTGCCTCGATGCCCCCTGCGCGACATTGCTTCGATGTCCCCTACGCGACGCGGCCAGCGGTAATTAGGTAACATGAGTGTTGTGGAATTAGTTGATCGCAATATCGTCGAGCAGGTGCCGGTAGCTGACCGCTCCGATGATCGACGTACTCGTGACCGCATCATCGAATCATTGTTGCGAGCAGGTGCGCAGACAGCATCCGAGATCGCCACTCAATTGGACCTGACGACCACCGGCATCCGACGGCACCTCGACGCGCTGGTCTCGGACGGAATTGCGATCGAAGAGTCGGTGCAGGCCGGTCGTCGTGGTCGTCCGGCGCGACGCTTCGGACTCACTGAGGCAGGTCGTGACCAACTGCCGCATACCTACGATGATCTCGCAGTCTCCGCGCTTCGCCATATTGCCCAATTCGGTGGTCGGGCCGCGGTGCGTGCATTTGCCGATGAGCAGGTCGCAGAACTCGAACAGCGCTGCATGGCGGCGATTGATGGCGCTGGCAGCGATCCGTTCGCGAAGGCGCGCGCGCTGGCTGGCGCGCTTTCCAAAGAGGGCTACGCAGCATCTGCTCAGGTGCTCGCCTCAGGTGGTCAGCTCTGTCAGCGACACTGCCCAGTCGCGCACGCCGCAGCGGAGTTTCCGGAACTGTGCGAGGCCGAAACCGAGCTGATTTCCAGACTGGTTGGTTCACACGTCCAACGGCTAGCGACGATCGCCCGCGGCGATAAAGTCTGCACAACTCACGTTCCCAGCGTGCCGCGCCTGCGATCGATTTCAACGGTTCCCGGCATCTCAAGTTCTACGACCACCCCCAGTACCTCAACCACTCCAAGTACCTCAACCGTGTCGATCAGGACACTTGACCGCATGAAACCCAGCCGTACGGCTGTATCGAAGGGATAGCGCATGACTACCACTGAAGGTTTGTCCGTCGCACCGACACAGGACGAGCATATCGACGCATTGAGCCGTTACAACTACGGTTGGGCCGATAGCGATGCTGCCGGCGCAGTTGCCACCCGCGGCTTGAGTGAGGCGAAAGTCCGGGAAATCTCCGGCCTCAAGAATGAGCCCGAGTGGATGTTGCAGCAGCGGCTCAAAGGCTTGGCGCTTTTCGACAAGAAACCGATGCCAACGTGGGGCGCAGATCTGTCCGGAATCGATTTTGACAACATCAAATACTTCGTGCGGTCGACTGAGAAGCAGGCTACTTCGTGGGAAGAGTTGCCAGAAGATATCAGAAACACCTATGACCGCCTCGGTATCCCAGAAGCGGAAAAGCAACGCCTAGTTGCCGGTGTTGCCGCGCAGTATGAGTCCGAAGTCGTCTATCACAAGATCCGCGATGACCTTGCCGAACAGGGCGTCATTTTCGTTGACACTGACACCGGATTGCGCGAATACCCCGAGCTATTCAAGGAATACTTCGGCAGTGTGATCCCGGCCGGAGACAACAAGTTCTCAGCATTGAACGCCTCGGTTTGGTCTGGCGGCTCATTCATCTATGTGCCCAAGGGTGTGCGAGTGGAGATCCCACTTCAGGCGTACTTCCGCATCAACACTGAAAACATGGGACAGTTCGAGCGGACTTTGATCATTGTTGACGAGGATGCTTATGTGCATTACGTCGAAGGTTGCACCGCGCCGACCTATTCTTCAGATTCGTTGCATTCTGCGGTAGTGGAAATCATCGTAAAGAAGGGCGCGCGCTGCCGTTATACGACGATTCAGAATTGGTCGAATAACGTCTATAACCTCGTTACAAAGCGAGCGAACGCTTATGAAGGCGCAACCATGGAGTGGATCGACGGCAACATCGGCTCGAAAGTGACGATGAAGTATCCGGCGGTTTTCTTGCTCGGCGAGCGTGCCCGTGGTGAAGTTTTGTCGGTGGCATTTGCTGGTGAAGGCCAACATCAGGATGCTGGCTCGAAGATGGTTCATATGGCGCCGAACACGTCCTCGTCGATCATTTCAAAGTCCGTTGCTCGAAATGGTGGTCGGTCTTCCTACCGCGGGCTCGTTCGGATCAACGCCCGTGCGCACGGTTCGTCCTCGACAGTTAAATGTGATGCGCTGCTGGTGGACCAGATGAGTCGCTCAGATACGTATCCCTATGTCGATATTCGTTGTGACGATGTGTCGATGGGGCATGAGGCAACCGTCTCCAAGGTCAGCGATGATCAACTGTTCTATCTGATGAGCCGAGGTATGGAGGAGGACGAAGCAATGGCGATGATCGTGCGCGGTTTCGTCGAGCCCATTGCTAAGGAACTGCCGATGGAATACGCACTCGAGCTGAACCGACTCATCGAGCTACAAATGGAAGGTGCTGTCGGCTAGCGACTCGTCTAGGCGCTGCTGTAGCTCAATTTCCGGATCACGCAAAAGAAGGCAAATGTACGTGACTGTAACTGATACCCCTGCCGTCGCGAAGGCGGTCGAAACCACCGATAAGGTGCTCTCGCATCTGCATCCTGAAGGCTCGTTCGATCTCGCTGATCACCCGGTACCAAGTGGGCGTGAAGAGGTGTGGCGATTTACCCCAATGCGCCGATTGCACGGACTACATCAGGACACTCCGATCAGCGCGGACAGCACGATCGTTCAGATCGATGCAGCGCCGGGTGTTGAGGTGAGCAAGGTAGCGGCCGATTCACCCCTGCGCGGTGTGAGCGGATACAAACCCGCTGACAGAATTTCGGCGCGCTCATGGGCGAGCGTCGAGCAGGCCACTATCATCACTATTCCTGAGGAGTCGGTGATTGAGGGAGCGACCGTGTTGCGATACACGGGGAGTCAAAACCAGAGCGCGGTTGCTGCCCACACGGTCATAATCGCGAAGAAATTTAGCCGGGCGACGGTGGTCCTGGATTTCCACGGTTCGGCACTGCTCGCGGACAATATCGAGATTGTGGTCGAAGATGGCGCGCAACTGACGGCGGTGACCTTGGATGACTGGGCGGATGACGCCCTGCATCTGAGCACGCAGCACGCCAAGGTTTGCCGGGATGCGAGGTTGCGCCACATCACGGTCACCTTCGGCGGTGATCTGGTACGTGCCAGCACTTCGGTCAGTTTCGAGGGCAGTGGCGGCGAAGCAGAAATGCTGGGCATCTTTTTCGCAGATGCAGGTCAGCACATCGAGCACCGGTTGTTTATCGACCACAATGCACCAAAGACTAAGAGCAATGTCGATTACAAGGGCGCATTACAAGGTAAAGATGCCCACACCGTGTGGGTCGGCGACGTATTGATTCGTAAAATTGCCGAAGGAATCAACACCTATGAGTCCAATCGCAACCTGGTTTTAACCGGAGGTTGTCATGCCGATTCGGTGCCCAATCTCGAGATTGAAACTGGTGAAATCGAGGGCGCAGGGCATGCCAGTGCCACCGGCCGTTTTGATGACGAGCAGTTGTTTTATCTGCAGTCAAGGGGTGTCCCAGCCGACGAGGCGCGCAGGCTCGTCGTGCGCGGCTTCTTCGCCGACATCATTCGCAAGATTGGCATCGCTGACTTAGAACAAAAGTTGGTAACTGCCGTCGAGGAAGAGCTGCGCCGCTCTAACGCTTAACTGTCAGTCAACTTCGTCAAATATCAGGAGAATTTGCACATTATGGCAACACTTGAAATCAAAGATTTGCACGTGAGTGTTAGGACCGACGATCAGGACAAGGAAATTCTTAAGGGCGTCAATCTCACGGTTAAGGCCGGGGAGACGCACGCGATCATGGGCCCTAACGGTTCGGGCAAGTCGACCCTTGCATACTCAATCGCCGGTCACCCCAAATACCTCGTTACCAGCGGCAGTGTCACGCTGGACGGTCAAGACGTGTTGGCGATGAAAGTCGACGAACGGGCGCGTGCGGGTTTGTTTCTCGCGATGCAGTATCCAGTTGAAGTACCAGGTGTGTCGGTAACAAACTTCTTGCGCACCGCAGCCACTGCGATCCGCGGTGAGGCACCGAAGTTACGTACCTGGACCAAAGAGGTTAAACAAGCAATGAGCCAGTTGCAGATGGATCCAGCATTCGCCGAACGATCAGTCAATGAAGGATTCTCTGGCGGTGAGAAGAAGCGTCACGAGATCCTCCAGATGGAACTTCTGTCGCCGAAGATCGCGATTCTCGACGAGACCGACTCAGGGCTTGATATCGATGCACTGAAAGTTGTCTCTGAAGGTGTCAATCGGGTGCGCGCCACCGGCACGACCGGAACCTTGCTGATCACCCATTACACGCGGATCCTTCGCTATGTGAAGCCTGACTTCGTACACGTCTTCGTCGATGGTCGGGTAGCTGAAAATGGCGGACCGGAGTTGGCTGATCGCTTGGAGACGGAAGGTTATGAGCGTTACATCAAGGCAAAGGCCTAACGAGAGCACCACGACCAAGGCGACTGTCGGCGAATATGACGTCGCCGCGGTAAGAGCTGATTTCCCAATCCTGTCGCGAGTTTTTGACGACGGAAGTTCGTTGATATACCTCGATTCGGCAAATACCTCGCAAAAGCCGCAGGTCGTGATTGATCGGCTCGCTGATCATTATGCTCATCACAATGCCAACGTAGCGCGTGCAATGCATCGTCTTGGGACCGAATCGACGGAAGCCATGGAAGAGGCTCGGGCGACGGTCGCGAATTTCATCAATGCACCATCTCGCGAAGAGATCGTTTTTGCAAAAAATGCCTCCGAGGCGCTGAATCTGCTCGCGAACTGCTTTGGTAACGCAGCGGGCAACCTTGGAGTCGGCAACGGCGACGAAGTCGTGATCACTCAGATGGAGCATCACTCTAATATCGTGCCGTGGCAGTTGATGACCGCTCGCACCGGAGCAACCTTGAAGTGGTTCGGTATTACCGATGAGGGGCGGTTGGATCTTTCGAACATCGACGAGCTGATCACCGAAAGAACCAAGGTCGTATCGGTGACGCATGTATCGAACATGCTCGGCACCGTTAACCCAATAGCCCTGCTTGCTAAAAAGGCGCACGCGGTTGGTGCGAAGTTGATCGTTGACGCCTCGCAAGCTGTGCCGCAAATGCCGTATGACGTCCAGGCATTGGGAGCCGACGCGATCGTCTTCACTGGTCACAAGTGTGTGGGGCCTACTGGGATCGGAGTGCTGTGGGCGAAGTACGACCTGCTCGAGGAGCTGCCACCATTTCTCGGTGGCGGCGAGATGATCGAGATTGTCCGAATGGAAGGGTCCACCTTCGCGCCACCGCCGCACCGTTTCGAGGCGGGAACACCCCCGATCGCGCAAATCATCGGTCTCGGCACGGCGCTAGATTATCTGTCGGGGATCGGAATGAGCGCTATTGCTGAGCATGAGCGGAAGCTCACCGACTATGCGCTGAGCCGTCTCCAGGAAATCCGTGGGCTGAGAATCCTCGGACCAACTACCGCATACGACCGTGGAGGAGCAATCTCTTTCACCCTCCAGGAGCTGCATCCGCACGATATCGGGCAATTGCTTGACTCATATGGAATCGCGGTGCGCGGTGGACACCATTGTGCGCGTCCAGCGCATGAGCGTTTCGGAATAGGAGCCTCGACACGGGTCTCGCCGTACCTATACAGCACGAACGATGAGATCGATGCACTGATCGATGGTCTTGAGAACGTAAAGAAGTTTTTTAGAGTGAGTTATCTATGACCAGCCAGGTTAAGAGCGGAGGTCTGATTCGTGCAGCTTGAATCGATGTATCAAGAGATCCTGTTGGATCACTATCGCAACCCGTTAGGCAAGGGGCTGCGTGAACCATTTGACGGTGAATCTCATCAGGTGAATCCGACATGCGGTGATGAAGTGACGCTTCGGGTGAAGTTCTCCCCCGACGGTACAACGATCGAAGATGTCTCTTACGACGGCTATGGCTGTTCAATTAGTCAGGCCTCGGAGTCGGTGTTATACGAGTTGACCAACGGCAAGTCGATCGATAATGCGTTGGCGAAGATGGCCGCCTTCACCGCGATGGTCACCAGCCGCGGCGAAGACCAGGGCGATGAAGATGTCCTCGGCGACGGCATCGCTTTCGCTGGTGTTGCGAAGTTCCCGGCACGCGTAAAATGTGCGCTGTTGGGCTGGATGGCATTGAAAGAAGCGGCGGCTAAAGCCGGCGCGATCACAACCGAAGGGAACTGAAACGATGACCGAGCAGACTGAGCAGGTACCGCAGGGCGGCGGGTCGACGGTCGCCTCGCTCGACGATCTCGAAGAGGCGATGCGCGACGTTGTCGATCCTGAACTTGGGATCAACGTCGTTGACTTAGGTCTGGTATACGACCTGCATGTGGATGCAGCGAATGTCGCCACGATCGATATGACCCTCACCTCTGCGGCATGTCCGTTGACTGATGTGATCGAGGATCAAACCCACGCCGCGGTATGCGGCGGTCCAGGTCCAGGATTGTGCGCTGATGTGAAAATCAATTGGGTTTGGATGCCGCCGTGGAGCATGGACAAGATCACTGACGATGGCCGTGAACAACTCCGCGCCCTGGGTTTCACCGTTTAGCGCAGAGCCGTTGGATGTTGAATTAGCAGCCCTGGGGCGGGGCTAGCGGATTGTGGTTGGCGCTGCACACCCGTGGGTTGTCTGCTAGCCTTTCTTCGCAATAGTGGCCGCGATCTCACGTAGGAGCTTGGTCGGGGGGTGCGCGGCGGCGTTCGACAGATTCATGAGAATGACGATCGAATTGTCCGTTCCTTTTTGACCCATAACCGCAAGGGTGAATCCGAAGCCCTCACCCGTGTGCCCCCACCAGCCAGCTACCTCACCCAGGCCAAGGCCATACTGGTCATATTCGGGGCCTTTCGCAAGTGGCGCGCCAACGAATCGCTCCTGCTGGATTTGCGGATCGAGCAGCGCACCGTTGACCAAGGCGGGTGCGTAGATCATCAGATCGGCAAGTGTTGAGATCATGGCCCCGGCTCCGGCGAAGATGGAGAAGTTGTTCGGCTGCGGCACGAGCTTGTCGTTCTCAACCTGATAACCCGTGGGATGCGGTTTCAACCAGTCATTGTCGTTGATCGCGTAAACGGTGTGAGTCATTTTCAGCGGGCCAAAAATGTTCTGCTGCAATACCTGACTGATTGGCAAGCCAGTCACCATCTCGACAATCCTGCCTAACACCACCGTATTGG
>JBDTCL010000224.1:0-2919 GCA_039923595.1 Antricoccus sp.
AGATTTCGCCGGTGAGATTGTGCATCCGCAGAAGTGGCCCGAGGATCTGGATTATGCGGGCAAACACGTGGTGGTAATTGGCAGTGGTGCGACCGCAGTGACCCTCGTTCCGGCGCTCGCGAAGACAGCCGGTCATGTCACGATGCTGCAAAGATCACCGTCCTACATGGCCAATCTGCCAGCGATTGATCCGATAGCGGCACAGCTGCGCAAGCGGCTGCCGTCAGGTGTCAGCAGCGAAATTGTCCGGGTGAAGAATATCGCGTACACGATGTTCACCTATTGGCTGGCGCGCAGCAAGCCGGCGAAGATGACGAGCTTGCTGCGGACCGATGTTGAGGCGGCGCTGCCAGCGGGCTATGACTTCGATACGCACTTCAGTCCGCATTACAACCCGTGGGACCAGCGTCTTTGCTTGGTACCAGACGGGGATCTGTTTGCGGCGATATCCAATGGCTCAGCTTCGATGGTCACCGATCAGATTGAGCATTTCACTCCGGACGGGATCGCGCTGGCCTCTGGAGATCGGCTGCACGCCGACATCATCATCACCGCGACCGGATTGCGGTTGCAGGCGCTCGGCGGTATGCAGCTGCGAGTTGATGGCGAACTGGTTGATATCCCAAGCACGGTGGCCTACAAGGGCGTGATGCTCGCTGGAGTGCCAAATTTCGCACTAACAATCGGCTATGTGAATGCCTCGTGGACACTGCGTTCGGATCTGGTCGCCAGATACGTTTGCCGACTGCTGGACTTCATGAGACAGATCGGCGCGGTCGCCTGCACGCCGGCCCCGCCGACCTCCTCGGTGCGTGCGCCGCTGCTCGATCTGACATCGGGCTATGTGACACGCGGCAAAGATTTGATGCCGAAGTCTGGCGATGAGGATCCGTGGCAACTGCATCACAACTATTTGCGCGATCTGCGGCTGCTACGCCATGCTCCGGTCGCTGATCGTGCGTTGCGTTTCACCAAGACCAGTGTCGGGGCTACATGGGCGGCGCGCTGAGCGGTGAGCATAGATTGCCGCCAGCTGCCAGAAACACCTGAGAATCGGTTGATCTGAGGCCGTTCTGAGCGGCCGGACGGCGCGCCTGTCCGCATCGGTAGACGAGGGGAACTAACTTCGGATATGGCGTGACAGATGTGACGGGAGGTGACTTGTGGGATCTGGGGTTTTTCTTGCAGCAGTAGTACTGCTGTGGTTTATTGTGCTGGTTCCCATGGTGCTCACCCGTCGTGACACCGCGATCGACAAGGCTGCCTTGGACAATGAGTCGCCGACCGCGCGAGTGTTGAAGCGCCGGACGGGTGCGACCGGCACCCGCCGCTCTCGAAGGAGATTTCTGATGAGCACAAGCGAGTCTTCCCCCTCGCCGATGGCAGACCACGATCTGACCGGCGAGATCCCGCAGTTCGTTGACGATTTTGATGACATGGTTGATACCGGTATTCATGACCGTTATGTCGATGACGTTGAGGCGCACGAGCCTGAGCCCGCTCCAGAACCGCGCGAGCGCGGACCTCGGCGTACCGATTCTGCCCGCGAGTTGATGCTTGCCCGCCGTCGCCGCACCCTGATTGTGCTGACGTCGTTGATCGTGGTGACGTTGGTCGTCGCGATCTTCCTTGCTCCCTGGGTCTGGTATGTCAACGTCGTATTCGATCTGATGGGCGTCGGCTATCTGTGGCATCTGCGTAATGAGGCTCGCCGCGAAGAAGAGCGTAGGCTGCGCCGCGAAAGCCGTGCGCATGCCTCATCAGCACGGTACGGCTTCCAGGATGGTGCTGCCGAGGGTCGTCGGTCGTTTGCCGCCGGAGCTTTTGTGGCCACCGAAGAAGCATTCGATCAAGAAGTCACCCTTGACGATGAGGACCTGGCGTTCTATGACGTCGGCGACACGCATGTCGCCGACGACGCGCCTCTGAGCGGCCACGATTATTACGCGCAAGCGCAAGAGGCGCCGGAGTACGACTATGAGGATGAGGCGTACGGCATTCACGGCACCACGAGCGCGCACCCCGATGAAGACGATTGGAACATTCCGCACGCGGTCTAGTCGTTCCGGTCAGAGCGGCGGCGTGTGGCTAGAGTTGCAGCTCGCCGCCTGGTCCTCGAAGGACGACGTCGATCTGCGGTTCACCGCTTGCGACCTGGAGCCCGATCCCAAGATCGGTAAAAAGTCCCTGCACAGCGCCATTCTGCGGATGCGCGATACGTAGATCGACGAGTTCGACGCTGGGAATGCCTGAGCCTGCGGGGTGCGGTGATGCTCCCCAGTCGATCAGGAATGGTGCGACGCCATCGAGTGGTCTGACCGGGCTGCTGGCCAGCCGCCAGCTCAATTCCACACCGGCAGCATCGCGACGCGACATGGGTGCGATAGGGCCGTGGTTAGCGCCGTGCCGCAGGCAGATCGCCGCCGCAGCGTCAATGTCGTCCGGATGAATCGCCCAAGTCAGGACCCGATCAGATTTCAGTGTGTCGAGGCCGAACGGGGTCGCAGTGCCTTCGGGGGTGGGATTCTCCTCGTCAAGGGCGATGATTTCCAGGTATGCAGTGTTGGTCAGCGCGACGAGATAGTTGCGGGTGCCGCGGCCAATATGCCGACCGCCCTCGGCTGGCTTGACGCCGAGCGCGTCCTCAAATGACGTGAGTGCGGCGCTCAGATCGCGGACGCCCCAGACGAGGTGATCGATTAAGCGGTCAGTTCCCGCATCGATGCTCATCCGCTCGCCTCGGCCACCTGACGCGGCAAATAAATGGAGGTGTGACTGATATGCGCCACCGGCTTGTCGTCGGCGAAGACCGCGAGGTCGAGCTCGGTGAAGCGGTGACCAGACTTTTCGTACTCGGCCTTGGTGGTGCCGCGGATGCTGACGGTCGCGCCGTGGCGAATCAGACCATAATGCTGCACG
>JBDTCL010000225.1:0-3965 GCA_039923595.1 Antricoccus sp.
CGATGTCTCGATCAGCGCGGGATACGATCTCGAGCGACTCACGAGCGCTGATCTAGTCATCATTCCCGGCTGGGATATCGATGCAGTTCCGCCGGCTGAAATTACTGAAGCCCTGATTGCCGTACACCGCCTCGGTGCCTATGTCGCATCGTTCTGCGATGGCGCCTTCCTGCTCGCACAGTCCGGTCTGCTCGATGGGCTCCTGGCCACCACCCATCACCAGCACGGTGCGAGGTTCCGACAGCAATTCCCGCAGATCGATCTGGACCCCGATGTCCTCTATGTCATTAATGACAACAAAGTTGTCTCATCTGCTGGCACCTCAGCGGCTATCGACCTGTGTCTTGAGCTGGTCCGCCAGAGCGATGGTTCAGAAGTTGCCAACATTATCGCGCGCCAAATGGTCGTTCCCCCGCAGCGCCAAGGCGGTCAAGCGCAGTTCGTTGACAAGCCGATCGCGGTGTGTCACGACCATGCCATGACGCGGCTGCTCGATGAGGTCATGCTGAGCCTTGCCGAGCCCCATTCGGTCGAGAGCATGGCTGCCTCACTGGCGATGTCACCGCGGACATTCGCCCGCAAATTCAGCGAATTAACAGCCACCACGCCGTACAAATGGTTATTGGCTCAACGGGTCCGTCACGCGCAGTTGCTTTTGGAGATCACCGACGACTCGATTGAGGCGGTGGCAACCCGTGCAGGCTTCAGCGATGCGACCACCATGCGGATCCACTTTGGCAGAATCATCAAGACCACCCCGACGGCGTACCGGAAGGCATTCAGTCGATCATGAGCGATCCTGGAACCACACCCATCATCGAGGACATTTCGAGCATTCGCTGGATCACGCTGAACCGTCCACGTCAATTAAACGCTCTGCGGGTTGCCGATCTGGATGTCATCTATGAGGCGATTACCGCCGCGCCTCATGATGTCCGCGCAATCGCGATTACTGGAGCGGGAGACCGCGCGATGGGTGCTGGCATGCACACTGAAACCTTCCAGAGCCTCGACAAGAACGCAGCTCGGGCAGTCATCAGCAAAGTTGGTCGTGCTGTCGGTGCGATCCGGCTGTGCCCGAAACCGACGGCGATTGTACTTAACGGTTACTGCCTCGGCGCTGCATTCGAAATGGCGCTCGCTGCAGACCTGCGTATTGCCCACCACGATGTGATCGTTGGGCTGCCCGAAACCAAACTTGGTATTCCATCAGTGGTCGATGCGGCCTTGCTTCAGAATTATGTCGGGTTGAGTCTGGCCAAGGAAATGATCCTCACAGGTGACCTGTATCGAGCGGCAGACATCACGCCCTCGATCATCAATCGGTGGGCTCAGCCTTTGGAACTGCATTCGGTTGCGACTGCGCTTCTAGGCAAACTGACGTCTCTCACGCCGCAGGTGATCGCGGCGCAGAAAGACCTATTCGAGACTTGGCTCAATGCGCCGTTGCAAGACGGGATCGCCCACAGCATCGAAGTTTTCGCTGATTGCTTCGATCATCCGGCCACTCGCGCAGCGGTCGAGGCATATCGCAGAAAAGAACACTGAGTGATCATTCCGAGGGCTCGCCGCCGGTGGGGCGTTCGCAAGCGCGCGGTGCTCGCAGCCGCCTCAGTCGTTTTGGTGGCCTTAATCGGCGGTGGGATTATCTTGCTATTCCTGCTGCGCGAAGGACTCATCGCTTCGGCCGAGGCAAGTACGCTGGCCAGCGCACGGGTGATCGCGCAGCAGTATTCGACCACTCCGCTGCCGCCGGCCCGCACCTTGATGAAGAATCTTGCACGCAACGCTCAGGCCGTGCAGATTGTCTCTCCCGACGGCGGCGTGATCGGCGCTTCTGCGCCGGAACTGCTGGCATATTCGCTGATCGACGCGTTGCCGCCAGCGGGCGAACGGATCAGTCAACACGTCAACAATCTCAATCTTGTTGATAGTCAAGCAGGTGTTGTGTTGTCGGCGGTCGGCTTCACCAACAGCGACCGGCCGTACGCGGTCGTCGTCGTCGCTGACGTCGATGTGGAGCAGGCGACCGTTCAGCTCGTTGCTCTTTACCTGTTCGCCGGCACGCCGGTGCTGCTGCTAATAGTGGTCGGAATGACCTGGTATTTAGTGGGCCGTTCACTGCGGCCGGTCGATCGCATAGGTGAGCAGGTCGACGGCATTAGCCGGCTCAAACTTGATCAGCGCCTCGACGTGCCACCGACGAACGACGAGATCGCTCGGCTCGCACTCACGATGAATCGGATGCTTGGGCGCCTTGAGGTGGCCGACGGAAATCAGCGGGCGTTTGTTGCCGATGCCAGTCATGAATTGCGAAGCCCCCTGTCGACGATCAACGCAACCTTAGAGATCGCGATTGCCGACACATCGGATCAAACGTGGCGAGATATGCAAGGCGTGCTGGTGTCGCAAACAGAACGAATGCAGCGGCTTGTCGATGACCTGCTCACTCTTGCTAAAGCTGACGATCAGGGTGTGCGGATCCGGGCAACTGAGCAAGATCTGGATGACTTGATCGAGTCCGAGGTCGCCCAATTGAGACGGACCACAGATCACGCCATGAACGTTAGTGCTGAGCCAATCCGACTAATCTGCGATGGCCCCCGAATTAGCCAGGTGCTGCGCAACCTGCTCGACAACGCCGACCGGTACGCCGAATCAGCAATCGCCGTCACTGCCCGAATGGCTGATGGCTTCGCGATTGTCGATGTCGACAATGACGGCCCGGTCATTTCACTCGATGACCGTCGCCGAATATTTGACCGTTTCGTACGGATCGATAGCAGTCGGTCACGCGATAGTGGCAATAGTGGTCTTGGTCTGGCAATCACCTCTGAGCTGATCAAGGCGCACGGCGGCACGGTGATCGCGACGCAGTCACCGGTTGGCTGGTGCCGATTCGAGTTCACGTTGCCTCTCAGTTGACACTGGGCCGACTATCGGATCGACCACTGACGAGAATGGATCAGCAAAACTCTCAGGAATCACTCAGAATCCGCGTGCGATTATGGAGGTTCAGACTCCAACTGAAGTGAGATCGTCGTGCGGGTACTACTGATTGAAGATGAAAAGGCGCTCGCTGAGACCGTGCGTCGTGGATTGACCAACGAAGGCTTCGTTGTCCGGGTTGAGCACGATGGCCCGGCAGGATTATGGGCAGCAACCGAGGAGCCGTTCGACGTCATCGTTCTGGACATCATGCTTCCCGGCTTGAACGGCTACAACGTGCTGCGCGAGGTCCGCCACCGCAAGATCTGGACGCCGATCATGATGCTCACCGCCAAAGACGGTGATTACGACCAGACCGACGCGTTCGAATTCGGTGCCGATGACTATCTGACCAAGCCGTTTTCCTTTATGGTGCTCACCGCTCGGCTACGCGCTCTGGTGCGCCGCGGTGCCCCGGAGCGCCCGGTTGATCTCGTGGTGGGTTCGTTAGTACTCAACCCGAATCGCCGCTCGGTCACCCGCGGCAAGCAGGAGATCTCGCTGACGGCAAAAGAGTTTGCACTGTTGCATTTCCTGATGCGTAACCACGGCTCGATTGTGTCGAAGAGCGAGATCCTGACCAATGTGTGGGACCCGGCGTATGACGGCGCTGAAAACGTCGTCGAAGTCTATGTCGGGTACTTGCGCAAAAAGATCGACGCACCATACGAACTGGCGACGCTGCAGACGGTACGAGGCATGGGATATCGACTCGTCAGCGATCAGAGCGCCGCCGCTGCGCACTAGAGCAGCCACGAGCCCAGCACCCGGGTGCTAACTGCTGGGACTCGCACCCCCGGTCGGTGATCCTGAGGCCGAGCTGGCGGCCGCGGCGACAGTCAGAGTGATGCTGGTGGCGGTGGGGACCGTCGTGTTGGCCGCCGGGTTTTGGCTGATCACCGTTCCAGGCGGGTTGGGACCGAGTTGTTGCTTTATGGCGACCGTATTGAAGCCCGCACCTTTCAGTATAGCGATTG
>JBDTCL010000226.1:0-8649 GCA_039923595.1 Antricoccus sp.
TTGTCAGCCACATTGACTCCTTGGTAGATACCCATATTGTGCATACGATTCTGGTGCATCATGATTTCCGGCAACCCGCGGGCGCAGGTTATAGCGAAAAGAGGCCTAAGTCACTAGATTGCCGGTAGTCCCCTTTCCCCCTGGACACACACGAGAATTTAACTACGGAGGCTCCGATGCAGATCAGGCCATACGAGCAGCGCGACCGTGAGGCAGCGCTAAAACTTGCGCCGCGATTGGTCGCAGGAATCGCCCCGTGGCGTGACGAACACGCCGCTCGCGCTTCTTATGTCGACACCGTTGCGTGGTCAATCGACCACTCTGATGGCGACCAAGAGATGGCGGTTTTCGTCGCAGAGGATGACGACGGTCTCGCTGGCATCGTGACGGTGATGGAAAAAGGACATTTCACCGGTCAGAAAGATGCCTATGTCGAAGGACTAGCGGTGGGCGAGAGGCGTTCCCGATCGGGTGTGGGCACCGAATTGATGAGCGCTGCCGAAGGCTGGGGGCGCAAGCGTGGGCATACTCGGCTACTTATCGAGACCGGCGCGGCCAACAAAGTTGCCCGCGAATTTTACGGCGCCATCGGTTACGAAGAGGAAGAAGTCAAGCTCAGCAAGGCGCTCTAACTGCTAGAGCAGTGGTTGGCTAGCGGAGGCGGTCGGGGCTTTAACGCGGCGGCCGAATAGGCTTGGCCTTGTGTCGAAAAACAACCAGCCCGACAATGTCGGATCCGACAAGGCCCGAGCCAACAATGCCCGATCCGACGAGGATGATGTTCCTGAGCAGTTGCGGATCCGCCGTGCCAAACGTGATCGGATAATCGCTGATGGACATCAGCCATATGTCATTAACGTTGCTCGCACCCATTCCTTAGCGCAGATCCGCGAAACATACCCAGAGCTAGAGGCAGATAGCCGCACCGGAGCGCAGGTAGGCATCACGGGCCGGGTTATCTTCGTTCGCAACACCGGCAAGTTATGTTTCGCCACCTTGCGTGAATCTGGTACTCAACTGCAGGTCATGCTCTCCCTCGCGGTCGTCGGTGAGCAATCTTTGGCCCAGTGGAAAGCAGATATCGATCTCGGCGATCACGTCTACGTCCAGGGGGAGGTCATCACCTCAAAGCGCGGCGAATTGTCGGTGATGGCCACGCAATGGCAGTTGACCGCTAAAGCATTAAGACCGCTGCCGGTCGCGCACAAACCGATGAATGAAGAAGCTCGGATTCGGCAAAGGTATGTTGACCTCATCGTGCGACCAGAGGCGCGGCAGATGGTTCAGACGCGTAGTGCGACGATCACTTCGATCCGTCAAACCCTCAATGATTATGGGTTCCTCGAGGTGGAAACACCTATCTTGCAGGCAGTTCAAGGCGGCGCCACAGCGCGTCCATTCACGACGTACTACAACGCCTATGACCAGGACGTTTTCTTGCGAATCGCACCCGAATTGTTCCTTAAGAGATGCGTTGTCGGTGGTATTGATCGGGTCTATGAGGTTAATCGAGTATTTCGCAACGAAGGCGCCGACTCAACTCATTCACCAGAGTTCGTGATGTTGGAGTTTTACCAGGCATATGCAGATTACAACGATGTCGCAAAGCTCTCACAAGAGATCTATCAGAATGCCGCGATGGCTGCAGTCGGGTCATTGACCTTCGGTCGCCCGGACGGCTCGACGATGGATCTGTCTGGCGATTGGCCAGCGCAATCGCTCTACGAGCTCACATCGGCGGCTGCTGGCGTATCGATCACACCTGACACTTCACTGGCAGAGCTCCGTGAGATTGCCTCTCATCATGGCCTGAAGGTTAACGGTGCTTGGATAGCTGGCAAATTGTTGGAGGAGATATTCGAGCACTTGTGCCGCGATCAGCTCAGTGGTCCGGTGTTCATCCGAGATTTCCCGGTCGACACCAGTCCGCTTGTGCGAGCGCACCGGACAATTCCTGGTGTGGTCGAAAAATGGGATTTGTATATCGATGGGTTTGAATGCGGAACGGGCTATACAGAGTTAGTCGATCCAATTATTCAACGCGAGAGATTCGTTGAGCAGGTCGCCGCAAAAGTTGCTGGCGACAATGAAGCAATGGATATCGATGAAGATTTTTTGCGAGCGCTTGAATATGGGATGCCGCCGACTGGTGGTGTCGGACTCGGGATTGATCGAATGCTGCAAGTGTTAACTGGCCGTGGCATTAGGGATACAATTCTTTTCCCCTTTGTCAAGCCGGAACAGTGAATCTTGTTTACTGGTAATCTAATTCAACAGTAAGGTTATCGGCAAAGAGAAGGACGCTTAACTATGGCTCGCGAAATTCAAGTACGACTCATTGACGACCTCGATCAAAGTTCGGCTGATCGCACAGTGCCCTTCAGCTTTGACGGAGCAAATTATGAGATCGACCTGTCAGCGAAGAACATCGACCGGCTCAGTTCAGCGCTGTCATCTTTTATCGATGCTGGGCGAAAAGTCAGCGGTCCGCGGCGCAATGCGACCAAGCCCGCGGGCAACGCGGATCGCGAGCGCAATAATGCAATTCGCGAATGGGCGCGCAAATCAGGTCAAGCGGTGAGCGATCGCGGCCGTATTTCGGCACAGATCGTTTCGGCGTACAACGCTGCGCACTAACTAGTGCAGCGCGCGCACTCGAATTAGAGTTGCGCGCGCACCAGGGCCGCGGTCTGCTCAGGTGTCATATCGATGACAGCTTCTTGGTGCAGCCGCTCAAAGTAGGTCACATCACTGCGATACATCGGCTCAGCATTTGCGCGGCTGACCATCCGCAGAAGCAGATCGTAACGACCCGACGGCTGCGGCCCGCCACCGCTGAGTGCCCAATTGAACGAAGTCAAATTGAGGTCGTAATAGGTCGCAAACACCTTCGACATCCCGGCGCCAAGATCGGCGCAGTCGGCCTCGGTCAAATGGGTGATGTCGTGCGCGCCCCGCACAACGGCGCAGACTTCGTGGAAGCCGACCGGTGCCCAGGGCGTGAACCAACTCACCCGTCCCAGCTGAGCGATCCAGCGCGGCCCATCCTGTTCCTGCTCTAGCAGGCTATGCCAATAGCTCTGTTCGCCGTCCCAGGTGTCGGAGCTTTGAACCAGGTGTCGCTGCGCCGTGGTGCCGACGTCATCGTGGGCTGATTGGGCATGTGGATGAACTAGCGAGCTGCCACTCGGTGGTAGATAGTTGGCGTTGACCGACGACCACATGGACCGCAGCCGATGCACGCCCTGGGTATAGGACACGAATGCTCTGAGCAAATCCCCTACCCGCTGCGGCGTGAGATCGGGTAGATCGACGAAATGCTCCGACGTGTCATAGAGGCCCACCGAGGAATACTCCGAGTACGCCATCACGTTGGGCACGACGACCGCGGCGCCCCGTCTGATTCGACCCTCGGCGGTGATCTCAGAGGGGAATACGCCGGTCGCGGTCTCGATCCGATCGGCGCAAAACGGACAGAACGGCGGATCGGCGGTCAATTCACTGAGGTCCGGTCGCTCGCTCGGGGCTAGCTTCGCGCCAGTAATAAGGCGCGCAGAGTGGCCGGTCAGCGGATCGATCCGAATCGTGAGTGGCACCTCGATGATAGAGGTTGGATTAGTCAGCTCCGGCAATCGAGCGCTAATTTGATGCTCAACAAATTCGATCTGCGACATGCTTGCAGCCTACGTCTTGCGCTCATGTTCGCTCTCGGCGTACCGCTAAGAGGCGACGATCGGAACATTCGGGGTCCGTTACCGGTTTAAATGAATTATTCGCACTACTGCGAACATAAGGAGTTCTACATGTTCGAACGGTTCACTGACCGAGCGCGACGCGTCGTAGTTCTGGCGCAAGAAGAAGCTCGGATGCTCTCTCATAACTACATCGGCACCGAGCACGTCCTGCTCGGACTGATACATGAGGGCGAGGGCGTTGCCGCCAAGGCGCTGGAGTCGCTCAACATTTCCCTAGAGGCTGTACGCCAACAGGTCGAAGAGATTATTGGCGAGGGACAGCAAGCACCGAGCGGACATATTCCGTTCACCCCGCGGGCAAAGAAGGTCCTTGAGTACTCGCTACGCGAAGCGTTGCAGCTGGGCCACACCTATATTGGCACCGAACACATTCTGCTCGGGCTGATCCGCGAAGGCGAAGGTGTCGCCGCACAGGTCCTGGTCAAGCTGGGCGCAGATCTCAACCGCGTCCGTACCCAGGTCATCCAGCTGCTGCAGGGATACCAAGGCAAAGAGACTGCGACCGCTGGCGGCCCCGCCGAGGGCACCCCATCGACGTCGCTGGTGCTCGATCAGTTCGGTCGTAATCTGACGCAGGCCGCACGCGAGAGCAAACTTGATCCGGTCATTGGCCGCGAAAAAGAGATCGAGCGGCTGATGCAGGTGCTGTCGCGGCGTACGAAGAACAACCCGGTCCTGATCGGTGAGCCGGGTGTCGGAAAGACCGCCGTCGTGGAGGGCTTGGCCCAGGCGATCGTCAGCGGGAATGTCCCTGAGACGATCAAGGACAAGCACGTTTACACCCTCGATCTCGGATCGTTGGTCGCTGGTAGCCGCTATCGCGGTGACTTCGAAGAACGCCTCAAGAAGGTGCTCAAGGAGATCAAGACCAGCGGCGACATCATCTTGTTCATTGATGAGATCCATACGCTCGTCGGCGCTGGCGCTGCTGAAGGCGCGATTGATGCAGCCAGCATCCTCAAGCCCATGCTGGCTCGCGGCGAGTTGCAGACCATTGGTGCGACGACCATCGATGAGTACCGCAAGCATTTTGAGAAGGATGCTGCGCTCGAGCGTCGTTTCCAGCCAATCCAGGTTGGTGAGCCGTCACTGGCACATACGATCGAGATACTCAAGGGCCTGCGTGACCGTTACGAAGCGCATCATCGGATCACCATCACCGACAGCGCTCTTGTCGCGGCGGCCACTCTTGCCGACCGGTACATCGCTGACCGGTTCCTGCCGGACAAGGCGATCGACCTGATCGATGAGGCCGGCGCCCGGATGCGGATCAAGCGAATGACCGCGCCGCCAGATCTGCGGGACTTTGACGAGAAGATCGCCGGTGTCCGCAGGGACAAGGAATCGGCGATTGACGCGCAAGACTTCGAGCGCGCAGCGTCCTTGCGCGACGACGAGCGTCGGCTCTCTGAGCAGCGCGCGAAGCGTGAGGAGCAGTGGAAGGCCGGCGACATGGACGTCATCACTGAGGTTGATGACGAGCAGATCGCTGAAGTCTTAGCCAACTGGACTGGTATCCCAGTAGTGCAGTTGACCGAAGAAGAGACCTCGCGGCTGCTGCGCATGGAAGATGAAATGCACAAGACGATCATCGGCCAAGATGATGCGATCAAGACCGTCTCGCAGGCGATCCGTCGTACCCGAGCTGGACTGAAGGATCCGAAGCGTCCAGGTGGATCGTTCATCTTCGCTGGACCATCCGGTGTTGGCAAGACCGAGACTGCTAAGGCGCTCGCGAACTTCCTATTCGGTGATCCTGATGCGTTGATCCAGATCGATATGTCGGAATTTCACGATCGCTACACCGTCTCGCGGCTCGTCGGAGCACCTCCCGGCTATGTCGGTTATGACGAGGGTGGCCAGCTGACCGAGAAGGTCCGCCGCAAGCCGTTCTCGGTTGTGCTTTTCGACGAAATTGAGAAGGCGCATCCCGATGTGTTCAATACGTTGTTGCAGGTACTCGAGGAAGGCCGACTGACCGATGGCCAAGGCCGAGTTGTGGACTTCAAGAACACCGTGTTGATCTTGACGACCAACCTCGGTACCAAGGACATCGCCAAGGCAGTCGGTCTGGGCTTCCAGGCTGGTAACGACGAGGTCTCGAACTACGGCCGAATGAAGACCAAGGTTTTTGATGAGCTGAAGAAGAACTTCCGTCCGGAGTTTCTCAACCGCATCGATGACACGGTCGTGTTCCATCAATTGACGCAGGGCGAGATCGTGCAGATGGTTGGGCTGATGATTAGCCGGGTTGGTGAGCAACTTGCCGCGAAGGATATGACCATCGAGTTGTCCGATGCCGCGAAGAACTTGCTGGCTTTCCGCGGCTTCGACCCCGTCATGGGTGCGCGGCCACTGCGCCGGACGATCCAGCGAGAGATCGAAGATCAGCTGTCGGAGAAGATCTTGTACGGCGAGATCATTGCCGGTCAGGTCATCAAAGTGGGCGTCATTGATGCCGATGGCAACACGGTGCCGGACGAAGACGTCACCGAGCAGTCGTCGAAGGGGGAGAAGTTGCACTTCTCGTTCCACGGCGCGCAGCGCCCAGTCACGGTCGCAGTCGGCCCAGAGGAAGCACCTGCCGTCGAAGGCGCTATGGAGTAGTCAGATTCACGAATTACGCATCTCACTGCGGCCCCTCCCATCCGGGAGGGGCCGCAGCTGCGTGTTCAACCTGCCGTACGTATCGATACGCTCGCGGCTCATTTGCGTGGCTTGATTGCGTAGTGATACGTACCGCAGGAATAGGCAGGTACGCGCCGGCGCCGCTGCAATGCGGACGACGCGCGTCACGTTCGCACCCGCTGATCGCCAATTGCGTGTCGGAACCTGACGCGCGTCGCGTCTGTCAGGACTTTAACTAGACTTTGCGTTCCTTAGCGGTGGCTGTGTGTCACGATCGCGGTGATCGGCAAACGGTCCAGACTGAGATACGTGCACTCTCATCTGGCCGCGTTGACGCTCGGTTCGGCTTTTGCCCAGTGGCGGTGGAACACCATGGCTGCGGTGCTGATCGTCGTCCTCGGGGGCGGTTATCTCGTTGCAGTTCGGCGCGCGGTCGCCGCTGGAGCGCAGCATCGCAATGTGCGCACGGTCTGCTTTGTCGGGATCGGCTGCGGTTTCTGGTTTCTCGCCTCGATGAGCTGGGTAGGTGTCTATTCAGACGCGCTTTTTTGGGTACGAGCGCTGCAGGTGTTGCTGCTGTATTTCGTCGTCCCGCTAGGGTTCGCGCTCGGCACTCCTGTGACCGTGCTGCGGCAGTCACTCAGGCCGCTCGGCCAGGCTCGCCTCGATGCAATCCTGCACGCCCGATCCGCGCGAATATTGACGCATCCGGCCATCACGTCGATTGCGATGATCGGAATGCCCTTCGCGCTGTATCTGACCGGCTGGCTGCCCGCTGCGCTCGACAACAGTGCGCTCGACGCGCTGACGATGGTCATTTTGGTGCTCGTTGGGTTCGGTTACTTCTATTCGCGGTTGCAAGACGATCCAGTGCCACATCACTATCCGCAGTCAATCTCGCTGATTGTGAGCATTGCTGAAACCATCGCTGACGGTGTGCTAGGACTCGTCCTATGGTTGGGGCCGCCGATCGCCGCTGCACATTATGCGCGACTTGGCCTGACTTGGGCGCCCGAACGATATACCGATCAGACGATTGGAGCAGGTATCGAGTGGATTCTTGGCGATGCGCTCGGCATCCCGTTCCTGCTCCTTCTGCTGAATGCTTTCGGTCGCGACGAGGGACGCAAGAGCGCTCGTGTGGATGCCCAACTTCAAGCAAAAGCTAGCGCCGCTGCGCAGGATGATCAGCCCGCGACCACGGAGCTCTGGTGGGAGTCTGATCCCCAGTTCCGTGCCAGATATCGCAGGTAACTGGCCACGAGCGCGCTCAGTGAGCGTGCTCGCACAGTCCGGAGGATTGCCGCACTGCTGATCAGTCTCCTACGATGAATGCGGAGGCAGCCGACGTGGATTTGACCGCGACAGTAGTGAAACCGTCCGAAGCGACCAGCGGCAGACTCGACCGGTCGCTGCCGTATGCGCTGGCGAGTCTGTTCGCCGTGGGCTATACAGTCCTGTCACTGTCTCGTTACCAACGGTTCGCCACGCCATCGTGGGACAACGCGATCTTCGAGCAAGCAATTCGGGCGTATGCACATTTTCAAGCGCCGATTGTCCCCATAAAAGGGCCGGGTTACAACATCCTGGGCGACCACTTCTCGCCCATCATCGCGCTGGTTGCTCCCTTCTATCGATTGTTCCCGCATGCGCAGACCCTGCTGGTGGCCCAGGCGGTACTGGTCGCACTGTCAATTGTGCCAATCGCACGGGTAGCGATTCAGAAGATCGGGTTGCGTTCGGGTGTGGCGATTGCGGCCGGGTATGGACTGTCATTCGGACTTGGCAGCGCGATCGCCACGGACTTCCACGCGATCGCATTCGCGACGGTCCTGATCGCCTTCGCTGGCGCCGCATACGTCGAACGGCGTTGGTCCGCGGTCGTGTGTTGGTCGTTGCCACTGCTGCTGGTAAAGGAGGATCTCGGACTCACGGTTGCCGTCATCGGCATTGCGGTGACGCTCGCAGGGGGGCGACGGGCCGGGGTTTGGCTGATCGCGGCAGGATTGATCGGCTTCCTACTCATCGTCCTGGTAATCATCCCAGCGTTCAATCCCAGCAGTGCCTATGAATATTGGGCGAATGCGGGCGGATCCGGCACCGGGCCAGGGCTGCTGGCCACCTTTTTCACCGGCTGGCAGACCAAGGGTCTGACGCTCCTACTGACCTTCGGCATTACGGGTTTTCTCGCACTTCGATCGCCGTGGGTCTTGGTGACGATCCCGACTTTGGGTTGGCGCTTCGTTGGCGACCGCACCGTCTATTG
>JBDTCL010000227.1:0-3882 GCA_039923595.1 Antricoccus sp.
GCGCCGAGGATCGTGCCGAGACCAGAAATACCGAGCCCGATGATCCACAGATCGGCACCGACACCGGGCGAGTTCGTGGCATCTGAAAGCGGTGAATAAGCAAACCAACCGAAGTCTGCGGCGCCGCCGGGGGTCAAGAACCCCGACACGTTGGTGAGGGAACCGAGCAAAAACAGCCAGAAGGAGAATGCGTTCAGCCGCGGGAAAGCGACGTCAGGTGCGCCGATCTGCAACGGCATGATCAGGTTGCCGAAGGCAAAGAACAACGGCGTGGCAAACATCAGCAGCATGATCGTGCCGTGCATCGTGAAGAGCTGGTTGTACTGCTCCGGCGACAAGAACTGGTAGCCAGGGCGCGCTAGCTCGGCGCGCATCAGCATGGCGAGGAAGCCACCGAACATAAAGAACGAGAAGGACGCCACGAGGTACATCAGGCCGATGAGCTTATGATCGGTCGTCCGCAGCACCTTGGTGAACATCGAACCCTTTTTCGCGATATGCGGAGGGCTCGGGGCGGCGACGACCGGTGCTTGCGCGATGGCCACAGTCATTCCTTTCGGCCCGCGCCATAGGCCGTCGAGAGGCGCGGTGCGACTGGTACTTCGGGTTCTCTGTGACGACCGTGGATCTACCGATGAGTACTATCCGCACAGAATAACGCCTCCGCGGGTAAGAACACCATGACTTCTTCCAAATTTCTACGCACTGTCGAATTTTGAAGAATCCGGATGGCACGATTACCCCGCTCGCTGCGGTGCGGGTCTGCTCCAGGTTTTTCGGTCTCGACGGCTGTCATTTTGTCAATTGATGGTTGACATCTGGCTAATGTCAACTTATAGTTGACGCATGACAAACCTAGAAATGGAAGACGTAGTCCCAGCCAACGATCCGATTCGTAGCGCCCTCGATGAGGCCATCGTGGCGCTCTCGCCGGATATTTTCGAACGACTCGATACGGACGCTGCTGCGTATCTGGAGCTGGTCACTATCGCCGCGCAGGCGCAGACCGCCGGATCAGGCGTGTTGCGCGACGCGGTCCAGTCTGCGCGTTCGGCAGGCCATAGCTGGCAAGCGATCGGCGCCTGCCTCGGCATGACCAGGCAGGCTGCCCAACAACGTTTTGGCGCATTCAGCGAGGTCGGCGTTCGAACAGTTCGTCGGATCTCGCCGTTGACGTCATTCAACGAGATGAGGGTACTGAACGCGGCAGGACGATACGGCTGGCGCTCGGTTGGCTTCGGCATGCTCTATCACGATATGGAAAGCACTGACGAACAATGGGAGCACATGCGCCGAACGCCTGGCGGTCGCAGCCAGGAAGAAACCGCCGGCTGGGAGAAGATCGGCTCCATGTGGTTCCCGTGGGCCTACTATCGCCGGTCACTAGGTGTCGGCGCCGAGAAGCAGCCAGCCGATTTCGACGCACGCTTTGGACCGGTCATTCCTTAGCTCGTCGAGCTACAAAGTCGCTCGATTGCACGCAGTGGGATGCCAGCCCAATCGGGCCGGTGTCCTATCTCGTACACCACCTCGTAGATCGCCTTGTCCAACTCATACGCCCGCAGTAGCGTGCTGGTCGCCGCCGTGGACTCAGATTCATCAACCCCGTAGCCGCGCAAGAATGCAGTGCGGTTCAAGGTGACCCATTCTGCTGCGCGCGCTGGATCGTCCACGCCCATCTGAGCGAGCACCGAGTTTGCGGCATAGTCGAACGATCGCAGCATCCCAGCGACATCACGCATCGGTGAATCGAGCGCGATCCGCTCGTGCAATGGTTTGGCGGGCTCACCCTCAAAATCGATAATTCGCCAGCCGCCTGTGGTGCGCAGTGTTTGTCCCAGATGCAGGTCGCCGTGCACGCGCTGGACGGTCACTGGTTCATCGGTCAGAACACCGGCATAGACACTGGCGATGGCCTGCCGGTATTGAGCAAGATCAGCCGCTTGAGCAATCGCGGTATCGAGCCTGGAGATGAATCGATCGTGAAGTGTTTGCAAGCCGGACTTATCCCACGTATTGGTACCGAACGCATCGCGCATCTGCTGATGTACCTGCGCTAGTACAATCCCAAGTCGATCTGATTCACCTTCGAAGCTGCTTCCCGCGTCTTCGGCGGCGATGGCTGGCTCGGGTACCAGGGCACGAAAACTTGCTCGCGCTGACTCGAAGCCGTTCGTCGCTGACCTTACGAACTCGCTCAGCATCGCGAGGTCAAAGCGATCGGTACGCATCGAACCGTAGAGCGGCGAAATATCTTCTGAACCAGCCTCGGTGAGTTTGGCTTGGATCTCGATATCAGGATTGCGCCCTTCGACAACTTTGCGGAAGACCTTTACCAAGCCGGTTTCTCCAACAATGATTGAAGAGTTGGACTGATCAACAGACATGAGGGTAGTTTCTGACTGCGCCGTCTCGGTGATCTGAGCAGTCGATTCATAGGTCAGCCCCCCGACCGTGGTGAGCTCCGAACCGTTAAAGAATGGCGCGAGCAAAGCCTGCCGGGCCTGCGGATCGTGCAGCGCGTCGTAGATATATAGATCACCCTGACTCGGGCTATAGCCGATAAGTCCATGACCGATCGCGCTATCGGGCTCGCGGCGGTAGGCAATCGGCAAGTTATAGACCACTAACCCGTCCGACTGCTGCACAGATATCAGGACGATCCGGAGCCCGAATTCGTTATCGGCGATATCGACAAGCCAGGGCAAGGCCTCAACGTCAACGATCTCGAACTCCGCGTGCTGGCTGCCGAACCAGCGCTGGCGTGACAAGTAGTCATGTATTTGGCTGTAATCAGTCATCGCGGTAGGCCGCCTGTCGCATCATCAGTCACCATCGGAGGGGTGAGTCGGAACCAGTAGAAGCCGTAACCAGCCAAGGTCAGGAGGTACGGAAGTTCGCCTAAAGCTGGGAACTCGACGCCACCGAACATCTCAATAGGTGAGTATCCGGAATAGGCGTGAAGATCAAGCTCGACCGGCTGGGGAAAGCGTGAGAGGTTGTTGATACAAAGCATTACATCTTCGCCATAGATACGCAGATATGACAGCACTGATGGGTTGGATCCGCCGAGGTCATAGAACTCACCCAGTCCGAAGGCCGCGTGTTGCTTGCGGATCGCGATCATACGGCGAGTCCATTGCAGCAGTGAGGACGGGGACTCCGTCTGTGCCTCGACATTGACCGAGGAAAATCCGAAGACTGGATCCATAATGACCGGTAACGAGAGCTTGCCCGGGTTGGCTAATGAGAAACCGGCATTACGATCTGGTGTCCACTGCATAGGAGTGCGCACGCCGTCACGATCACCAAGCCAAATATTGTCACCCATGCCAATTTCGTCCCCGTAATACAGAACCGGTGAGCCAGGCAAGCTGAGCAACAACGCCGTGAAAAGCTCCATCTGGTTAGTGTCGTTGTCCAACAGTGGAGCTAGGCGCCGGCGGATACCGATATTGGCTTTCATTCGCGGATCGCGGGCATACTCATTCCACATATAGTCGCGATCATCGTCGGTAACCATCTCTAACGTGAGCTCATCGTGATTACGCAGGAAAATGCCCCATTGGCAATTTTCGGGGATCTGCGGCGTTTGTTCGAGAATTTCGGTTATGGGGTATCGCGACTCGCGGCGCACGCTCATAAAAATTCTCGGCATCACTGGGAAGTGGAAGCACATATGGCACTCGTCGCCGCCGACCTCGAGGTCACCGAAATAGTCGACAACATCTGCGGGCCACTGATTGGCCTCAGCCAGAAGTACGCGGCCGGGATAGTTGTCGTCCACGTGCTTGCGCACTTTGCGAAGGAAAGCGTGCGTACGAGGTAGGTTCTCGCCGTTGGTGCCTTCCTCTTCATACAGATAGGGGACCGCGTCTAACC
>JBDTCL010000228.1:0-11363 GCA_039923595.1 Antricoccus sp.
CTCGGCGATGCGGCCTTGCATGAGCAGGATTTCGGCCAAAACGATCTGCGCCTCGCTGGATCCCGAGGCGTCGACAGCGGCGCGAGCCAATCGTTCAGCGATGGTCGACGCTCCGTTTCGAGCGACCCCGACGGCGTGCAGCAGTTCCTGCGTACCGACCGGTTGGTGCAGGTCCAGCCGCCACAAAACACATCGCAGCGCATCGTGGTCACTCATCGGCTGGGTGGTCTCGAAGGCGTCGATCAGCTTCAGCTGAAGTCGCCGTGAGCGTAGCTGGGACAGGTCTGCCCGGATGAGCTCGGCGTACAACGGGTGGGCGAGGGTCAGCACCAACCCGTGAACGCCCGTCTGCGCGACAACGACATGTTTGGATTCCAGATCCTCCAGCACGGATGGTTCGATCATTGTCTCCGCGACGTTGATCGGAGTCAGTTCGGCCAGAGCAAGCAACTGACTAGCTATCGTTTCGGTCTCGGTGAGGCTCGCTAGGGTGGCACGGATGAGGTCCGCTACCGGGCGGCCGAAAACGAACCTGCCGACTAAGCGCCAGAGCTGGTGGGATTGGGCGATAGCACCGGACTCGATGCCTGAGCGGATCAGTTCTCTGATGAGCAGCGCGTTTCCAGCTGCCTGCTCGACCACAACTCTCACAAGCCGGTCATCGACGTCACCGCCCAGTACCTCCTCAAGCAGCTGGCGGGTGTCAGCCTCATTCAGTGGCAGGAGATCAATACGCTCGCAGGTTCCGCTTGTCCAGAGCCGCGCGAGCTGCTCAGGCATTTCTACTCCTGCCCGTACGGTCACCACGACGTTCATCCGACGTTCGGCGCACAGCTGCCACAAGACGCGAGCGGCATCGTCGTCGAGCAAATGTGCATCGTCGACCACGAGAAGAGTGCGTCCGAGCCTGCTGGCAACCTCGCGAACCGCAGGGGATGCCAGATCTCCTCGACCGCCCGACAACACCAGCGCGGTGCGCCATCCCTCACGGCGCGCAGAAGTGGCGACCTCCCGTGCGAGCACGGACTTGCCAACACCGGCCGCACCGACGATGACCGTGCCCGTTCCGGCACGCAGGCCACCCAGGATCGCCGCACACTCGGCTTCGCGGCCGATCATCGGCCATGACTGCGCCACGCCATAACCCTAAGGCACGAGTAAGCAATGCAGTTTGCGCATGTACGTAATCCGGCTACAGATGCGGACTTCACGACATGCGCCCATCATGACGAGCAAGACGTCTCCGACCACACCGGTCCGAGCCGCCGAACGCACCACCGGGAGGAACGACCGCCGTGCAAGCTCTTACGACACGCCATTCGATGAGTCATCGCCGCGGACGCGCCAACCGGATGTCGGCCATCACCACCATCAGCGGGGGGATGATGGTGGTGATGGCGGCTTGTTCGAGCGGATCCGGCCAGAGCGGCGGCACAACCCCAAACGCCACGAAGGGGTCTTCCACCACGACACCGTCGAGCGCGCCAACTCCACCCGCCGCGACCACATCTGCGGCGCCGATCGCGGCAAGCGGCGCACTGGACGTGTGCGGGCTAATCCCCGCTACTGCGGTCAACACCGCGGCGAAAACGAGTTACGAGACGACCAAATCGGTCAATGACGCCTCCGTAAACCAATACGGCTGCGAATACTCACCCGGTCCGATTGCAAGTGTCAACGTGGTGACTGGAGGCGCAGCCGAATCCTTCGCTAAGTTAAAGGCGTCAGCCACGGATGCGGTCGCCGTCAACGGTCTCGGCGACCAAGCGTTCTACTCAGCCGATTTCGGTCTCAGCGTGCTTCGCGGTGACGAGGGCATCAATGTATTCGTTCAAGTAACCGACGCACAGGCGATAGACACCCAACTCGCCGAATCGCTGATTGCCAAACTTTAACCTCGCTCACCTGCCGCACGCTAGGTTACTATCCAACTATAAGCCAACTTTATCGAGAATTCTCTTGATTTTATCATCGTACAAAGGTACGATATAAACTAGGATCGCGAGGGAGGTTCGACGATGGTGCAGTTAACCGCAGTAGGAATTCTGACCATGGTCGAGTCACTAATTCAACCCGGTCACAATGCGGACAGCGCTGAATTGATTGAGCAGATCAGCGCATTAGAAAACCTGCGATCAGCAACGGCAGCAGAGCTGGCTGTCGCGTTTCGCGATCGACAGATCGCTTCTGACACCCGGCCAGGCAGCTCAGCGCGGCGCGCTCACCGCAGTGCGGTCGCTCAAATCGCGCTGGCGCGCAGGATTTCACCTCATCAGCAAGCGCGCGAGCAGGCATTCGCTGATCTGCTTGTCGAGGACCTGCCGGTTACGATGAATTGCCTTCGACGCGGAAAGATTACTGAATGGGCAGCGAAGCAGGTCGCGCGCGAACTGATCGTCCTCGACACTTCTGATCGGCGACGGATTGACAGTGATCTGTCCGAGGTCCTGCCCGGGTGCTCTGCTCGAGAAGCGGGTGCGGCGGCCAAACGCCGAGTCGTTGCCCTCGACGCGCACGCCATGGTGGCGCGTATGCGTCGCGCGGTCGGCTCGCGGCGGGTATCGGTGCGTCCGGCGCCGGACGGGATGGCGTACTTCACCGTATTAACTGGCTTGAAGGATGCGGTCAGCATGTACGCGGCGCTCAATAGCGAAGCTCTCAGCTTCGCGCGCGAGGCCGATGATGTGCGCTCGCATGCCCAGGTCATGGCAGATCAAGCCTTCACCCGGATTACCGGACTCGCAGACTCCACCCTCGTGCCGATCGAGATCCAACTCGTGATGAGCGACTGCACGCTCATCGGTAACGATAGTCAGGCCGCTCGGCTTGGCAACAATGTGATTCCCGCGCCAATCGCGCGGCATCTGGCCAGCGTGGGTGCCGACGATGATGTGATGGCGTGGGTGCGACGTCTTTACGCCGATCCAGTTTCTGGCTCACTCGATGATGTCGATCGCACCGCAAGACGATTCAGTGGCAAACTTCGAAGGTTCATCACGTTGCGCCATCAAATCTGTCGGACTCCGTATTGCGAAGCGCCGATCCGCGATATTGATCATGCGATCGCTTGGTCCAAGCACGGTGCGACTGATCAACATAACGGCAATGGTCGTTGCCAAGGTTGCAATTTGAGCAAAGAAAGTCCGGGTTGGTCCACAACCACTGAGCCAGCGCGACCGGGAAGCCCGCACCGAACAATCATCACTACACCTACTGGGCACAGCTATGCCTCCAATGCACCGCCGGTGCTCGAACGTTCACAACCGCGCACACTCGAACAACGCTTCGCCGATATCATTTGGCACGAGTTCCAGCGTTAGACACCGTTACGCGTTGATTTCACGATCTAATTCGGAATGCTCTACGCGGAGATGCGTGCGAGGCAGTCCTCCGAATCACCGAACTCCTGCGATCGCTTATAACCTCGATCCGTGGCACGACTCTGGATGCCGGGAACTGCGCTGGCGGCTACTCTGCAATTTCGGAAGCTTCTGAGCGGGCGAACGCTCGGTCCAACATACGATCGCGGTTTTTCGGCGGCGCCCAAACGTATATGAATCACTGCTAGAGGGATATCGGAGTCGACTCGCATGCCCGTCATTGGCGTCACCCGCAATCTCAATGCATCCGTTCTCGATGCATCCGTTCGCTTTGGGTCCCCTCTCTCGCCGCGGCTGAGCTATGAGTGCTCCCTGGACTTACGGATAGAACTTGCGCCGTCACAACCTGATCTGCACCCAGGTTCGTTTCGGTGGGATTTCTACTGAATAACGTTCCCAAACGCGGCTGCCAGTTCCGAGGCGGCTCGCACAATTCAGCGCCGCGAATCGTTGAAGATTCGCGGCGAGAAGGTGCTGGTACCCCCGACCGGGTTCGAACCGGCGTTACCGCCTTGAGAGGGCAGCGTCCTAGACCACTAGACGACGGGGGCGTGCCAAAGCTGTGCGCTGGGGTACCAGGACTCGAACCTAGACTGACGGTGCCAGAAACCGTAGGGCTGCCAATTACCCCATACCCCATTAGCAGGCGCAACGGGCGAGAAATACCCATCCGTAGCGCCGACGAAAGATATTACCTGACAGTCCCCTGCGCCCACCACGTGGCCTTAGTCGATGCTCTGACGCAACGCCGCAATTCGGCGCAACGACGAGTCGCGGCCAAGGATCTGCATGGATTCAAAAAGCGGCGGTGAAATACGACGACCGGACATTGCCACCCGCAACGGTCCAAACGCGAACTTCGGCTTAATCGCTAAATCATCGACCAACGCAGCGCGCAGCGCCTGCTGAATGGATTGCGCTTCCCACTCGTCCACGGCTACCAACGCCGGGATCGAAGCATCCAGTACAGCGGCACTGTCTTCGCGCAACGTCTTGCGGGCGTCATCGGCGATGTCAATCTCGTCGTCCGCCTTATAGAAGAAGCCGAGCATGCTTGGCGCCTCATCGAGAGTGATCATTCGCTCCTGCACAAGCGGCGTAGCTGACCGCAGGATCGTTAGTTGAGAATCGGTCGGGTCGGCGGGCAACAACCCTGCGGCGGTGAGCACTCTCGCAAGTCGATGAGCGAGCTCGTCCGGTGCCAGAAGGCGGATATGGTCACCATTGATAGCTTCGCACTTCTTCAGATCGAAACGCGCCGGGTTGCTGTTGACATCCTTGATATCAAAGGCGTCGATAAATTCTTGAGGCGAGAAGACGTCCCGATCAGCTGCCAGCGACCAGCCAAGCAACGCAAGATAGTTCATCATGCCCTCGGGCACGAAGCCGCGCTCAATGTACGTATCGAAGTTTGCTTCCGGGTCCCGCTTTGACAGCTTCTTTGTGCCATGCCCCATGACCAGAGGTAAGTGACCGAACTGCGGCGCCCCGGTTCCGATTCCGATTTTGTTTAGCACCTCGTAAAGCGCGATCTGGCGTGGCGTCGACGGCAACAAATCCTCGCCACGAAGCACATGGGTCACGCCCATCAGCGCGTCATCGAGCGGGTTCACGAAGGTATACAGCGGCTTGCCGTTCGCGCGCACGATCACGAAATCCGGTACTGATCCGGCAGCGCTTCGGACCTCGCCGCGGACCAGATCCTGCCACACAATGTCCTCCTCGGGCATCCGGATCCGGAGTACTGGTTCACGGCCCTCAGCCCGGAAGGAAGCTTTCTGCTGATCGGTCAGCTCACGGTCAAAATTGTCGTAGCCCAAGCGCGAGTCTCGCCCAGCAGCCTGCTGCCGCTCAGCCGACTCCTGCGGCGTCGAGAACGACTCATACGCCGCACCAGCGGAGACCAACTTCTGAACCACCTCGGTGTAGATCGCCGAGCGCTCGGACTGTCGGTAAGGCCCATTCGGCCCCCCAACTTCGGGTCCCTCATCCCAATCGAGGCCGAGCCATCGCATAGTGGCTACGAGCGCGTGATAACTCTTCTCGCTATCGCGGGAGGCATCAGTGTCCTCAATCCGAAAGATCAGCTGGCCACCCATATGACGGGCGTACGCCCAGTTGAACATCGCAGTCCGCATCAGCCCCACATGCGGAAATCCCGTGGGTGAAGGACAAAAACGGACACGGACGGGCGCGGCAGAATCATTCATGATGCATTCAGGATATCGGTCTACTCGTCGGCTACCACTGGGTTGGTGAGGTCGCCGACGCCCTCGATGGTGATTGTGCAGACATCGCCAGCAACTAGCGGACCGACACCTGCAGGCGTGCCGGTCAAAATCACGTCGCCAGGTAGCAGCGTCATCACATGGGAAACGTATGAGATCAGCGTCGGCACATCGAAAATCAGATCTTTGGTTGTGCCATCCTGGCGAATCTCATCATTGACCGTCGCGGCCACGCGGATATCAGCGTATTCAGTATCGGTCTCGATCCAGGGCCCCAGCGGACAGAATGAATCGAAGCCCTTCGCCCGACCCCATTGACCATCAGACTTCTGCAAATCTCGCGCCGAAACATCATTCGCGGCGGTTATCCCAAAAATTGCTTTTGGTGCCGCGTCTCGGCTCACTTTGCGCGCTCCAGAGGCACCGATAACAATCGCCAATTCCGCCTCGTGCTCGACATCTTTGGTCGCGGCGGGTATGCGGATCGCATCTCCTGGACCAATAACCGACGTTGATGGTTTCAGGAACATCATCGGTTCCTTAGGCAGTTCATTCCCCTTCTCGGCAGCGTGCGCAGCGTAGTTGCGGCCAATGCAGACCACTTTGCTCGGCAAGATCGGTGACAGCATGCGGATGTCATCGAGCGCCCAACGTCGCCCGGTTCGCACGATCTCACCGAATGGGTGACCTTCGATGGCCTCAACGGTCCAGCCAGATCGATCACCCTCACCATCGATAACACCGAAAGACATCCCTTGTGGGTGTACGAAACGGGCAATGCGCATTTTGTTAACTCCAGGCTCTGACTAATCGTTAGTGCTGTCAACCTATCGCGTACGCTCAGTCCTCATGCCAGCCCGGACCGCTTTCATGCCTCACGAGGTCCTGGAACCCAGTCAATGGCGACCCCGCCAGAGCGCACATTATGAGCGCGCCCAACAACTCGTGAGCCCGTTTGAGGCGCGACGAAAAGCTGGCCGGACCCATCCGATCGAAGACTTCCTTTTCACGTATTACATGTATCGGCCCAATCAACTTCGGCGGTGGCATCCAGGTTTTGAAACAGGGATAATCGGCGGTCCGCAGCCTGATGGTGCGTTCTATACCCAGCAGCGTGGCATCGTATTCAGTGATCCAGACCAGTTTCGAATCAAACGCAGCGGCATCATCAACTTCGTACGTCGACTCATGCGCTCCACCCTGGATCGCTCCCCCGCTCTGAGTTGCTTCGGGCTACACGAATGGGCCATGGTGTACCGCCAATCACCGACTGAGCTACGCCATGATCAGTGGCCGTTGCGACTATCAGCATCGCAGATCGCAGCCGCGGTCGAAGAACGACCACTGGCGTGCACACACTTCGATGCATTCAGGTTTTTTACCCAAGCCGCCCGGCCACTGAACTCTGATCAACTTGCCCGAGAATCTCAAGAGAGCCAGGAGCAGCCTGGCTGCTTGCATGCCGGAATGGATCTCTATAAATGGGCTTACAAGCTAATTCCTATGACCTCTAGCGGGCTTGTTCTGGATTGTTTCGATCTCGCGATGCAGATCCGGTACGTGGACATGCGGGCCAGTCCGTATGACTTCAGCAGTCTTGGCATCACACCGATCGCGATCGAGACACCAACCGGGAGGTCGGAATATAGCCGCACCCAGAAACTTTTCGCCGAACGCGCAGCGCCCCTGCGGCAGCACTTGCTGAGCGTTGTCGAGTCAATCGGAACCGAAACCTCATAGCGGGCATCGATATAGCATGACCGAATGCCGAACCCGGTGAATCCCGCCCTACTGAGCACGTCGTTTGTCGCCTTCGATGAGAACCCGGCGGCACAAGTAGTGGTCCGGCGAATCCGGCGCGATTACTTCATCCGTGGAGCGTGGCTATGCGCGCTCGTTGCGTTGCTGCCATTCGCGGTGCCACTGCTCGTACGGGAGCCCCGGTATTTCGTCAACGGCATGCTCATCGTGGCAGCCATTCTCGCGCTACTACTTTTCGTTGCTGGACTTGCCGGCAGCTACCTGTGGTCGCATACCGGTATTCGTAAAGGCATCTATTTCGGCCCGGTACTGACCGCCGACACCAAGCAGCTGACGTTGCACTCATCAGGGACTGGGCTTCCTGAGGTGTCGATCGGGTGGAAGCAGCTCATTCGCGTGCGACCGGTTGATCGAGCCAAGACGAAATTAGCTTTCACAGTCGAGCCATTACGTGAGCTGACGCAGCGAGCAGCCGAGGATGCCGTCCCGCCTCACGACGAGGACTCGACTACCGCTACCTGGCCCGAGGATGAGGTGTACACCCCGCCACCGCCGTCGGTCGCCACCACCGAGGATTTTGCCGCAATCGAACCGCTCACCGCATCATCGGCCGAACCCCTAGATCAGCAACCCCAACGACCGACTTCATCGCCGGGGCCGTGGCAACAAACCATGTACGGCACACCCTATGTGGTTTCTTTTCGCAATTGCGATAAATCAGCGCAAGACGTGCTCAAGCTGCTCGCTCAGTTGCGAACGCCGTAGATCAGCGCATCAACCAAGGCTTTCCACGACGCCTCCACGACATTCGGGTGAACCCCGACCGTGGTCCATTTCTTCTCACCATCAGTGGTGTCGATCAACACCCGCGTCGTCGCGTCAGTCCCCTGACGACCCTCAAGAATACGCACCTTGTAATCGGCTAAGGCCACTTTTTCTATGTGCGGATGGTGACGCACAACGGCTTCGCGAAGTGCTTGGTCCAGAGCGTTCACGGGACCATTCCCCTCACCCGTGGCAATTACTCGCTCACCGTTGACGTGGATCTTGACCGTTGCCTCACTCACCACTTCGCCATCAGCTCGATGTTCAACAATGACCCGGTATGACTCCAGGATGAACACATCGCTCAGACCACTTAGCTCCTCACGAAGCAGCAACTCGAACGATGCGTCAGCGGCTTCGTAAGACCATCCAGCTGCCTCCCGAGCCTTGACTGTCTCAACGATCCGGCCGACAGCGTCATTGTCTGCACCGATATCGACACCTAACTCGGCAGCTTTGAGCTCGACACTTGCCCGGCCGGCCATCTCAGTGACCAGAATGCGCATATCGTTGCCGACATCTGCGGGGTCCATGTGGTTGTACAACTGTGGCGATACCTTGATCGCGCTCGCATGCAGTCCAGCTTTATGCGCAAAAGACGACATTCCCACATAGGGCTGATGGGTGTCCGGAGCGAGGTTGGCGATCTCAGCCAAGGCGTGCGAAATCCGTTGCATATCGCTCATCCGGCCCTCGGGCAGAACCTGCATACCGAGCTTCGCGATCAGTCCACCCAACACTGAGAACAGGTCAGCATTACCCGTGCGTTCCCCGTATCCGTTAGCCGTCAGTTGAACGTGCGTCACACCGGCTTGCACGGCAGTGATCGAGTTAGCGACAGCGCAGCCAGTGTCATCCTGGCAATGGATGCCCAATCGTCCAGTCACTTGGCGCCGCACTTCGGTCACCGTCTGGTATATACCGACGGGCAACATCCCACCGTTGGTGTCGCACATAATACCGACATCCGCACCTGCCTCGTGCGCGGCGCGAATGACCGACACGGCGTATTGCGGATTAAATGCAAACCCGTCAAAGAAATGCTCGCAGTCAACGAAAACCCGGCGGCCTAAGGAAACTAGGTAACGCACAGTATCGGTGACCATTGCGAGATTTTCCGCGCCGGTCGTGCGAAGGGCGAGCTCGACGTGCCGAATATCGGATTTGGCGACGAGACAAATGACGGGAGCACCAGAATCAACGAGCGCCGCCACTTGGCGGTCCACCCCGACCTCAACTCCTGCCTTGCGGGTCGCACCAAAAGCAACGAGCTGGGCGCACGAAAGCTTCAACTCCTTTTGAGCCCGGGCGAAAAATTCGGTATCTTTCGGCAGGGCGCCCGGCCAGCCGCCCTCGATGAAGCCGACACCTAGCTCATCAAGTAATCGGGCAACCGCGAGCTTGTCGGCTACAGAGTACGAAATACCCTCGCGCTGGGCACCGTCACGCAGCGTCGTGTCATAAATATGGAACTGATCACCCAGCGGCGAGACGGTCGCGACCTCACCGTTCACGCTGAGGCGACAGACGCGGCGATGCGATCGCCGATCTCACTCGTTGAGCCAACAGCATGCTGCGCCCGCGAGGCTAGGTCGTGCTCCACCGCTCGCTCGATCTTTCGGGCGTTACGCTCATCGCCCAAGTGGTCCAGCAGCATACTGGCAGACAGGATTGCCGCCGTGGGATCGGCCAGCCCCTTGCCAGCGATATCCGGTGCCGAGCCGTGAACTGGTTCGAACATTGATGGATTAACCCGCGAGGCATCAATATTGCCTGAAGCGGCAAGCCCGATACCACCGCTGATCGCTCCGGCGAGATCGGTGATGATGTCGCCAAAGAGGTTGTCAGTCACGATCACATCGAACCGCTCCGGATCTTGCACCATATAGATGGTCGCCGCGTCAACGTGCGCATATGCGGTCTGGACTTCTGGGAAGTCCTTTTTCACCGCATCAAATGTGCGCGCCCACAAGCCACCCGCATGAACCAACACATTGGTTTTGTGTACCAACGTCACATGTCGACGGGGGCGCTTGCGCGCACCCTCAAAGGCAGCCCGGATGACTCGTCTGACGCCGAACGCTGTGTTGAGTGAAACTTCGGTAGCCAGTTCGTTGGCCGTACCTGTGCGCATGGTGCCGCCGTTACCGGCATAGAGCCCCTCGGTGCCCTCGCGATAGACCACAAAATCAATGTCGTGATCGCCCGCGAGGGCCGAGGTAGTACCCGGAAACAACTTCGCTGGGCGCAAATTCACGTAGTGCTCGAATGCGAATCGCAATTTCAGCAGCATCCCGCGCTCCAGCACACCCGGCGGCACACTGGGATCCCCTATGGCACCAAGCAGGATCGCATCGTGCCCACGAATCTCTTCCATCACCGATTCGGGCAATAGCTCTCCGGTCCGGTTGTACAGGTCCGCACCGAGGTCGTAGCTTGTCTGCTCAGTTTCGACGCCAGCCGCTTCAAGTACTTTCAGCGCCTCTGAGGTGACTTCTTTACCGATTCCATCGCCCGGGATGACTGCGAGTTTCATGGTGTCCATTTCTAGTTTGCTGAATTTAGTTAGCGGGCCGCGGTGCCTTGATAATCGTCCTGCTGCTTAACCCAGCTCATCAGCTTGCGTAGTTCGCGACCAGTTGCTTCGATGGGATGCTTTTCTTGCTCGGCACGACGCGCCTTGAAGTCCGGCGCTCCGGCATCCTGATCGGCGATAAATGACGCGGCCCACGAGCCGTCCTTGATCGCAGCGAGAACACCCCTCATGTTTTCTTTCACTCGATCGTCGACAACCTTGGGACCGGAGGTGTAGTCGCCATATTCGGCAGTATCCGAGCATGACCAGCGCTGCTTAGCAATACCGCCCTCGTTCATCAGATCGACGATGAGCTTGAGCTCGTGCAAGCACTCGAAGTACGCCACTTCTGGTTGATAGCCAGCTTCGGTCAGGACCTCGAAGCCCTGCTGGACTAACCTGCTCATCCCACCGCACAGCACGGCTTGCTCACCGAATAGATCTGTCTCAGTTTCCTCGGTGAACGTCGTTTCGATGACGCCGGCGCGCGCACCGCCGATACCCTTGGCATAAGAGAGGGCCAAGTTCAGTGCATCGCCGGTCGGGTCCTGCTCCACAGCAACGAGGCACGGCACCCCTTTGCCGTCCACGAAC
>JBDTCL010000229.1:0-3160 GCA_039923595.1 Antricoccus sp.
TCGCTGTCGCTTGGCGCGCACTGACTTCCTTTTCAGTGACGTCAACCATCCGCGCGGCGCCGGAATGGTCAAGATGTGTCAGCTCAGACATCGTCGCGAGCCTCACAATGCTGCATCAAGTAACCAAATTTCGACTTCATCACCAGCGGTCACCTCATCTTTATCTTCGGCAATGACAACTAAGCAGTTTGACGCCGCGAGACTCGCTAGCAGATGCGACGGGGGAGTGCCAACCGGTAGAACTGTACCGCTTGGGACATCACACATTCCACGGAGAAACTGCCGTTTGCCGTTGGGTGATGACTGTGCTGGACCGGACCAACGCCCCATAAATCCTGGACGCTCGGTGTCCTGCACTCCCAGCGCGGCGAGCAGTGCAGGGCGCACGAAGACCTCAAAGGAAACATAGACACTCACCGGATTGCCTGGCAGGGTCACAATCGGAGTTCCAAAGACGGTGCCAGCACCTTGCGGCATACCGGGTTGCATCGCGACCTTGAGGAAATCAACCGAACCAGTCGAGGAAAGGCCGTCTTTGACGACTTCGTATGCGCCTGCGCTCACCCCACCACTGGTGATGATGAGGTCGGCCTCCGAAGCTGCTGATTCGAGTGAGCTCATAAAAGACTCAACGTCATCTGGCACCAGCCGCAACGAGCGCGCCTCGGCGCCGATGCGCTTGATAGCAGCAACCAGCATGTACGAGTTTGATTCGTAGATTTGGCCGGGTTGCAGTGGATCCCCGCTGGAGATAAGTTCTGAACCGGTTGACAACACGAGCACCCGAGGCCTGCGATAAACGGTGACAGTCGGATGGCCAAGCGCCGCAGCCAATCCGATTGCGGTCGGCGTCAGAGTCGTACCGGCCGCTAACGCCAAATCTCCCGCGGCGGCTTCTTCGCCGGCCGTGCGAACGTGTTGGCCGACGTTGGAAACTGCATTGATACGTACGGTCGTAGGCACCGGACCGGTGTTCGCAGCATTTGTTGCTTCGACTGGGACGACGCAGTCCGCTCCTGCGGGCATCATCGAGCCGGTCATGATTCGAGCGGCCGTGCCGGGTGCCAAGATCAGGACATCAGTGCGTCCCGCAGGAATATCCTCGCTGACCGGGAGCTCGACCGGTGCAGCTTGGGTGGCATCAACGATGTCGGCATTGCGCACGGCGTAGCCGTCCATCGCTGAATTATCGAAGTTAGGTAACGACACTTTGGCGATTAGATCCTCGGCCAGGATGAGTCCATCGGCGTCCGCGAGCGGTACTGCGGTAATCTTAGTCGTCCCGACGAGCTGCGCCACCCGGGCAATATGGTCATTTACGTTGTGCAAGGTTTGCGCCATACCCTCAAGGGTAAAGGTCGACCAGGCGTGAGGTAGGCCACCAGATGGGTCAGGTGCATGCTTTGACCGTGCTACTGGCCACGCTGTAGACTAATGCGTCGGTCCTCATATTGAGTGGCACCCGTAAAATTGCGTCATGTTCATGATTTGAAGTCCTAAAGAAGGCAGTCGAAGTGCGTACGTACAGCCCGAAACCTGGCGAGGTCAACCGCGTGTGGCATGTCATTGATGCTAACGACGTAGTTCTTGGACGCCTCGCAACCCAGGCCGCTACCCTCCTGCGTGGGAAGCACAAGGCTCAATTTGCTCCGCACATTGACATCGGTGACTTCGTAATCGTGATCAACGCTGAGAAGGTGGCACTCACCGGCAACAAGCGGGATGCGAAAATTGATTACCGTCACTCCGGTCGCCCAGGCGGGCTGCGAGCCCGCACCTATGGTGAAGTGCTGGCCACCCGTCCGCAGCGAATTATCGAGAAGGCTGTCAAAGGCATGCTGCCCAAGAACAAGCTCTCGGCCCAGCAAATCGGCAAGCTAAAGGTTTATGCCGGTCCTGAGCATCCTCATCAAGCTCAGAATCCACAGCCATTCGAAATAATCCAGGTCGCGCAGTAGTCGCTGACCGGTAACCACGAACCGAATTTCGGCACTAGGAGCCAACACCACGTGACTGTCACCACCGATAAGCCTGTCCAGACCGTTGGACGGCGCAAACAAGCCATAGTTCGAGTACGTCTGATCTCCGGTACCGGCAAGTTCACTCTGAACGGCCGGGATCTGGAGAACTACTTCCCCAATAAGGTCCATCAGCAGCTCATCAAAGAGCCGTTTGTCACGCTGGACCGCGTTGACCAGTACGACGTCATCGCGCTGCTTCGTGGCGGCGGGATCACCGGTCAAGCTGGCGCGCTGCGCCATGGCATTTCCCGCGCTCTCATCGCAATCGACCTAGACGATCGGCCCGCGCTGAAGAAGGCGGGCTTCCTCACTCGTGATCCACGGGCAAAAGAACGCAAGAAGTATGGCCTGAAGAAGGCTCGCAAGGCACCGCAGTACAGCAAGCGCTAAGGAACTCAAGACACGCCACTGCGCGTGCAGGTTGTCGGGGGCGTCCACAGTGTGGGCGCCCCTTTTTAAGTGCCGGAAGGGAATATTGATACATGGGTCGACTTTTCGGAACTGATGGAGTCCGTGGCCTGGCGAATGTCGATCTCACGCCAGAGCTTGCAGTTGCGGTGGGCGAAGCTGCTGCCCGTGTACTCATCGAGCATGACGCGACGCATCGACCGGTTGCGATTATCGGTAGAGATCCGCGGGCAAGTGGTGAGATGCTCGAAGGGGCGGTGGCTGCCGGACTCGCGAGCGCGGGTGCGGACGTCGTTCGCCTCGGCGTGCTCCCGACACCGGCCGTCGCCTATTTAACGGCCTCGCGTGCAGCAGATATCGGTGTCATGCTCTCGGCATCACACAATCCAATGCCTGACAACGGGATCAAGATCTTTGGCCGCGGTGGTCACAAGCTCGCCGATCAGATTGAAGCTGAGATTGAGAGGCTCGTACTCGGCGAGGAGCACCAATCGTGGGAGCGGCCGACGGGCGCCCGCATCGGCCGGGTTACCGACGACACAAGCGGGCTTAGCGATTATGCGGAGCATCTGCTCACAGCGATGCCCGCATCCTTAGCAGGAGTGAAAGTTGTTGTTGATTGCGCGCACGGTGCAGCGTCAACTGTCGCACCCGAAGTCTATCGACGCGGCGGCGCCGAAGTAATAGTCATCGCCGCCAATCCGGATGGGCTCAATATCAACGATCGTGTC
>JBDTCL010000230.1:0-2595 GCA_039923595.1 Antricoccus sp.
ATGCCCACCCCAACGATGCGGCAGCGAAAGGAGCTGCATACCGACAACCCCTTCGGCGTGCAGCGCGCTTGCTTCGGCCTGCATTCTGCTCATCGCCAGTTCACGGGCGTCATACAAAGCCTCAGTGAATTGGGGAATCTCGACATTCTGCCCCACATTTCCCATCGCCTTAAACATGCCTTGGTGGGCGATGTGATAAACGCAAGACCCCATCACCATGCCTAGCGGCGCATAGCCCGAGCGCAACAAGGTCCAGAAATCTTGTCCAGATAAATCAGAAGTGAAGGGCATCCCCGTGTTCGGGATCCAACTAAAACCATCGGGTGCCTCGGCAGAATCGGCGACGACCGCGGTACCGACTGCGGTGAATTCAGCAATGTCAGATCCGAATTCCTTGAATTCGATTTCTAATCGAACCGCCACGATGCCATGGGCCCCGAGTTCTTTCGCCTCCTCCTCCATGCGTGTCATCGCCAGTTCGCGGGCGTGATACATCGCCTGCGAGAGGGTATCGAGCTCCTGATTTTTGCTCCAACGCCCAACCTGAAAACCGACGTGATAAATGCTTGAGCCGAACACCAATCCCACCGGTCGGAAGCCCGCTTCCCGTACTAGGAGGAACTCATTCACTGTGAGGTCTGAGGTAAATAGCGCTTGCTTCGCGCCGGGGCGCATCGCCGCCAGTCGCTCGTGAGCGTCTTGCGGAATTTGGGTGGCGACCGGTTCAGTCATGGTTCTCCTTTATGGCGAGCGATGAAGCGATGGGCTAAGAGACGGGGAGCATCGTGATGGGGAGGAAATCGAGCGGATTTTGAGATTGTGGAATGAGATTGGCCGGGCAGCGGCCCAAAGCAGTACCGAAATAGGTTTGTTCCATGACATGATCGCGGTGACCCTCTGCGGGTTCGACTTCGAAGGTGCGCGATTCTTGCGTGGTGAGCAGCACTCCTTCGGCGCTGGCGGCTTTCGCTGACCGCCGCAAGTCAGCGCGCGCCTCATCGCGAGCTGAGGTGACCAGGTCGGTAAGACCAGAGACCTCGGTATTGCCCGAAAAGACGCCCATCTGACTGCGGGTACGCATATCGTCGTGCCGGATCATCACCGAAATACCCATAATCGGCAGCAGCGGCAGCCAACCGGCCAGCAACAGTTTCGCAGTGTCAGTTCCGGATTGCTCGGCAATGAACGGCGCAGTGAGCGGCGTCTCAGTTGCACCGGTGAACCGGACGGCCGTGCCCATCAGGACAAACTCACGATCGTTACTGTCAAGGGATTTCACGGTCCGGGCGGCGCCCACAACGCCGTGGGCGCCAAGCGCTTCGGCTTCTGCTCGCATGCGCGCGAGAGCAAGGTTCCAGGCGGTGCGCATCGCAGCCTGATACTGCGGCACCGCTGGCAGCGCGTTAGCGGCGACAAAACCGCCATTGCCGCCAAAGCCGCCGTAACCGCAAAACCCGAACCATTGCGTTGCGAAGCGATAGACCGAACAGCCCATGACCTCACCGACTGCGCGCAGCCCGACCGACTCGATGCCGGCCGCGCTCGGGACCGATAGCATCGAGGTAGCAACGTGCGCGTCTTGAGCGCGAGCAAGTCGCTCCTGCGCTGCTGGCGGCAAACCTCGACCATCCCACGGCATTGTCATCGGCCACTCCAAGTCTGGTACTTATCCGCAGCAGCAGAACTATGTCAAACTGCGGGAATTCCTCTCACAATAAGGCGCTCAGGCGGTCCGCTGGCGGATGCGGCTGCGGCTAACTCAGCGCCCTCACAGCAACCTCATGATGGGCCAGATCAATCTCGCGTGACTGCAGTTATTGATTGACACAGTCAGCTACGGCAGCTCAGCGGGCCGTACTGGCCGGTGCGTCGCGCATCTCGAATGGATGGCTGTTAGTAAAGTGCAACGATGGACGATCGAACGATTGTGGCTGCAGACGACGCGCCAACCTTTGGTTACCTTATGCCGGTGGGCGGCGCTGAGGACCGACTCGGCAAGTTGCATGTCCTCTCCCGATTCGCCGCGCTCGCCGGCGGCGCCGAGGCACGAATTATCGTCATTCATGCCGCTTCGTCGTTTGGTGCCGAGGTCGCCGAGGCTTACACCCGGGCCTTCAGCCGGCTCGGCGTGCCACCGATTATCGCGATGGGTCCGCAGTCGCGCGCCGATGCCGATAACGCGGAGCTTGCCGAACAGCTCGACAATGCGACCGGCGTATTTATGTCCGGTGGCAATCAACTCATCTTGGCGACCGCGCTGGCTGGAACCGCGATCGGTGAGGCGATCCACCGCGCACATCGTCGCGGTGCGATAGTCGGCGGTACGTCTGCTGGAGCAAGCGCATTGTCTGAGCACATGATCAGCCTCGGCAAGAATGGTGCAACCCCGAAGATGCGGGCGACCCAGTTGACCGCGGGTCTCGGGCTGGTGCCGAACGTGATTATTGACCAACATTTCAGCCAACGAAATCGGATTGGCCGTCTGCTATCAACTGTTGCCGTCTCACCCAGTCAACTCGGTATGGGTATCGATGAAGACACCGCTGTGTTGATCGCTCCGGACGGTACCTTCGAAGTGATTGGCCGCGGGGTGGT
>JBDTCL010000231.1:0-3809 GCA_039923595.1 Antricoccus sp.
TCAAGAACTTCGCGGCGGCTGCACCCTGATCAATACCCTTCCCACGCCAGGAATGCATTTCGATGTCGAGCACATCATCACTCGGCTGCGCTAACGAGACGAGCTCTTCGGGATCAATCAGCGCGAGCTCAGCAACATCACGCTGGCTAATCAGCACCCCTTCGGCATCGACAATCATGTACTCACGATCACCACTGATGCCGGTCGATTCGATCTGGGCCGTGGTCAGTTCGACGCGGCGACACGACTTGACTGGATAACGGAAAAGTCTGCTTATTGTTGGCATCTTGAACCTCTCAGGCGAGTTGAGCGAGCCGATCAAAAGTGGGCGCGAGGCGATCGACGTAACGCTGCGGATCACAGACCGTATCGAGCCGCTGCTCGTTGAGCTGTTGGCCCGCCACCGCGGCTTCTGTACGCAGCGTCTCGCGGAACGGCGTGCCGCTACTCCAGGTCTGCATGGCAGCGGTTTGCACCAGCGCATAGGCATCTTCGCGCGACAGCCCAGCCTCGACAAGTTCGAGAAGCACAGCGGAGGTATAGATCAGGCCGCCGGAGGACTCCAAATTAGCGAGCATCCGATCGCGATTAACGATAAGTCCGCTGGCTAAGCGGGTCGCGATGTGCAGCATGTAATCAACGGCGATCGACGCATCTGGCAACGCGATTCGCTCGACCGACGAGTGCGAGATATCGCGTTCGTGCCACAGCGGAATGCCCTCCATGACCGGTGTCATATAGCCGCGAACGAGCCGGGCGAGACCGGCAAGTCGCTCGGAGATGATCGGATTCTTCTTATGCGGCATCGCTGAGGAGCCCTTTTGACCCTTGCCAAAGGGTTCCTGCAACTCACGGACCTCGGTGCGCTGCCCGTGGCGCACTTCGAGCGCGAAAGTTTCCAGCACAGTAGCGATGATGGCGAGTGCGTTGACCCATTCGCTGATCCCATCCCGGATGATGACCTGGGTCGATACCGGCGATGGTCGCAGACCCAACCTTTCCGCGACCTGATGTTCGATATTGGGATCGATGTTGGAATACGTACCGACAGCGCCAGAGATTGCGACCACCCCCACTGCATCGCGAGCGGACTTGAGCCGATCACGAGATCGCGCCAGTGCGAATGCGATATCAGCGACCCGGTGGCCCCAGGTATCCGGCTCGGCATGGATTCCGTGGGTGCGTCCGACCTTGATCGCGTCACGGTACTCAAGTCCGTGATCGCGCAAGATACCGATCAGTGCGTCGACTTTGGCGAGAATGACGTCGGTCGCCTCGGTCAGCACCACGGCGAGCGCCGTATCGAGCAAATCCGAGCTCGTCATACCGAAGTGCACATAAGCAGCAGCCTCGCGTGGGGTGGTGTTATCTGCCCACGCGGTCAGAAAGGCGATCACATCGTGCTGAGTGGTTTGCTCGATCTCGTCGACCCGCTGCGCGGTCGGCGGCAGCGCCTGACGGACGGGTTCGACGCAATCGTAAGGAACAGTACCGGCTGCCGCGTGCGCCGCGAGCACCTCGACTTCAATCGTGCACCACACCTCGTATTTGTGCGCGTCGCTCCAGATCCGCTTCATGTCTGGCAGGGTGTAGCGCTCGATCACTCGGTCGGCTCCTTCTCAACGATGGATTATTTCCCACCTCATTGTCGCCTAGTGCGCGTACCACTCTCGCCCCGCATCACCGGTACTGTTGTCCGAATGACTAACGACCGCCACACACCTGGCGACCCTGTCGCTCCGACTAGCGCGACGAATTCCGAACGGGTCTCCGCCACCATGCGAATCGGTGGTGCGTGGTCGTGGCGTTTTCTTGTAATGGTCGCCGCCGCTGCTGTCATTGTGTACGCCATCGGCTACCTGTCTGAAGTGACGATCCCGATCGCGGTTGCCGCATTGCTATCAGCGCTGCTGAATCCGGCGAAGGAATTCCTGATACGCAAAGGGATGCCCGCGAAATGGGCCGCGCCGCTGGTGTTCGTCGTGGGTTTCGTGGTGGTCTTCGGGCTCATCACGCTGGTGGTCCAACAGTTTGTCGCCGGGGTGCCGTCACTGGTCGAACAAGCAAACGGTGGTCTCGGTCAGGTGCGCGATTGGCTCAAGAAAGGACCGTTCCATATCAGCAGCAGCCAAATAGACTCCGCAATCACCAGCGGGGAAAATTGGCTCTCAAACAACCGGTCGGACATCACCAGCGGTGCGCTGAGCACAGCGGGAACGGCCGGTCGAATCGTGACCGGTCTTGTACTGTCCTTATTCACTTTGTTCTTCTTTATCCGCGACGGTCGACGCATCTGGAACTGGCTGCTCGGTATGACACCCGAAGCGGCTCGACCCCGGATCAACGAAGCGGCAGAACGTTCCTGGACCACGCTGACTGGCTATGTCAAAGCAACTGTCTCGGTCGCGGCTGTCGACGCCATCGGTATCGGCGTCGTACTTCTCATCGTCGGGGTACCCCTCGCGTTCCCACTCGCCGCGCTGGTATTTCTCACCGCCTTTATCCCGATCATTGGCGCGGTCGCGAGCGGACTGATTGCGACGCTTGTGGCACTGGTCGCAGTCGGTCCGGGCGGTGCGCTCATCGTGCTCGGCGGCGTCCTCTTGGTTAACCAGGCCGAGGCGCATTTGCTGCAGCCGATACTGATGGGGCGTGCGGTCAAGGTTCATCCCCTCGCAGTTGTGCTGGCGCTCACAACCGGCGCGATCATCGCTGGAATCATCGGTGCATTGCTTGCGGTGCCGATTGCAGCAGTAATCAATACGGCTATCAAAAGTCTGCGTGGCAAGTTCGCCGAACCGGTGGGTAAAGAAACCGAGTCCGATGCAAACACTCCCCAACCAGGTGGCGCCCAAATCGACACCGATGCCGCTCACGGCGGTGCGTCCGCCAGCTAACTCATTTCTCCTGTCGAGGCATCGACTTCAGATTTGGCCGGCGATGTCGGTGCGGTAATGGCCGCCCGGGAGGGTGATCTGCTCGATGGTGTTGTACGCCTTGGTCCGCGCATCAACCAAGGAGGCACCAAGGCCGACGACCCCCAGCACCCGGCCACCGGTTGAGATCACGTGTGAATCACGTCGAGCCGTGCCCGCATGCAAGATCGACACGTCGTCGGGCAGCGCAGTTGGTAAACCGATGATGTCGCCCGTGCGAGGTTTGCCGGGATATCCCGCCGCGGCAAGCACCACGGTTACTGCATAACCAGAACGCCACTGCAGCGGCGGCTGCTCGGCAAGCGTGCCCTTTGCGGCGGCAAGCAGGAGACTGGCCAACGGTGTCTGCAATAGTGCGAGCACTGACTGGGTCTCTGGATCGCCGAAGCGCGCATTGAACTCGATTACCCGTGGCCCGCGGCTAGTCAACGCCAGGCCGACATACAACACTCCGCTGTACGGCGTACCTCGATGCGCCATCTCCGCGACGGCCGGCAAAGCGACATCCCGCACGACATCCGCGACTAAAGACGCGGGAATCCAGTCCAGTGGCGCGTACGCACCCATTCCGCCGGTGTTTGGTCCTTCATCGCCGTCGCCGACTCGCTTGAAATCCTGTGCCGGAATCAGCGGTACGACCGTCTCGCCGTCGCATAGACAAAACAAGGACACTTCGGGACCGTCGAGGAACTCTTCGATTACCACGATCGACCCCCCGGCTAGACACGCTTCGGCATGCGCGAGTGCCACCGACTGGTCCGCTGTTACGACCACACCCTTGCCAGCGGCAAGCCCGTCATCTTTGACGACATACGGCGCTCCGAACTCGGCCAAAGCGTTGAGGACCTGATCAATCGATGTACAGGAAAAAGC
>JBDTCL010000232.1:0-5693 GCA_039923595.1 Antricoccus sp.
GATGTCCCAATAAGGGACCGGCCAACGATGCTCGCCACGATCAGTCCACCCCTTGTCCAGCGCCGCGTACCGATCGAGATAGGCCGATTTGTGTGAGTAACACACAATGAGCAGCGGTGCCCGGCTCATCCCGCGCAACCAATTGTCTGCCTCAGCCGGATCGCCGGACGGCGCAGTCGCGGACCAGAATAGGGCACGGTCAGCGGCGGCCTCGAGCACCAGGAAAGCCCACCCTTGCGAGAATCCTGCGCTTGGGGCCCGCACCGCATTGGACAGGATTAGATCGCGAATCTCAGCTGGGACCGGTCGATCAGGGTCATAGTTGCGCACCATCCGGCGCCGCCGAACGACGTCATTGAAATCCATCACGTTGGTCTATCACGACCTGCCAACACAGCGTGCTCAGAGCACCCGGCGCAGCCATCCGTTCGGGTCGCTGATGCGGCCGAACTGCAGATCTAGAACGTGACCACGAATGGCAATGGTCACCGCGCCAGGAGCGCCATCTCCTACGGTGAACTGTTCGTGAGCCCCGATGAATTTCACGATCGGTGTGACGACCGCCGCGGTACCTGAAGCGAATACCTCGGTAATCGAGCCGTTCGCGCAGCCATCGCGCAACTGCGCCATCGTGATCGGTTCTTCAACTGGACGAAGCCCGTATTTGGCACCAACTTCGAGCACGCTAGCTCGGGTAACGCCCTCGAGGATGGTGCCAAGACTTGGCGTCCGCAATTGCCCATCGGCGGTAACTACGCACAAGTTCATGGTGCCTGATTCCTCCAGGTTCTCTCCCGCTTGATCGAGATAGAGCACTTGTTCGCAGCCGTGCTGCTGAGCCTCCAACTGCGCCACCAACGTCCCGGCGTAATTGCCACCACACTTCGCCGCGCCGGTGCCGCCGACTGCGGCACGGGTATAGGTGGTGCTCATCCACAACGAAATCCCGCTCACGCCGCTGGCGAAGTAGGAACCGGCTGGACTGGCAATGACGCTGTAGATATATTCCTGCGCTGGCCGGACGCCGAGGAAGGCCTCGGAGGCAAACATAAACGGCCTCAGATAAAGGCTTTCTTCGCCGGTCGCAGTCGGTACCCAGGCTTGATCGGCACGAACAAGTGCTTCGATGCTTGCGATGAAATCAGTTTCAGGCAGGACCGGCATCGCCAGTCGCTGCGCCGAACGAGCAAATCGCGCGGCGTTGAGTTCGGGCCGAAAGAGCCAGATGCTGCCGTCGGCATGGCGGTATGCCTTCAGACCCTCGAAAATCTCTTGCGCGTAATGCAGCACGGCGGCACTGGGATGCATCGAAAAGGGTTTCAGTGGTTGAACTGCCCTGTCATACCAGTCGTCCTTCACGCTCCACCTCGCGATCGCCATGTGATCGGTGAAAAACTTGCCGAAACCAGGACTTGCGAGTATCTCGCGACGCGTCGCGTCACTAGCTGGCGCGGTGGATCGGGTGAGATCGAACGAGGTGGACATGCAGAGATCTTATCGCTGCGCTACACCATTAAAAGTGCCTCAGGAGATGACGACCTGATTGGGGCTGGAGAGATCAAAGACCGATCCGGCATGGCTCAGCAACGCAGGCAAGAGGCTCGACTTGCGTTCTGACTGATCTGACGTACCCCAAATAATGGTGCGCCCGTCGGATAATTTCAGGGAAATCTTAGCCGGGCTTGTCGCGTCAATTGAACTGACCGAAGCGCGCAACTGAGCAGGTACCGCTTGAATGATCTGCACTGCAGAACGGGTGGCTAAATCATTTGGACCGGGGGATTTCACCTTTAGCGCCGGGGCGCCGCTGATTGTGCCACCGGTAAGTTGGCTAACGCGCAGGTACGGCGTACCGGTAGCGTCAAGGACCCACTGCTCACCACCGATCATCACGGTCACGACCGGTGATCGTTCCACAACGGTGATGATTACCTCGTGCGGCCAACTCAACTTCACCGCTGCGGTCGCGATTGCCGGAATCTTGTTTACTTTGGCGGCGATGGCACTGCTGTCAAGGCGCGCTAGTGGCGTTCCGTTCGCGACACCGCTCGCTTGGCGGATCTGGTCGGCCGATACTGCACTAGCGCCCTTCACGCTGACCTGATTAACTGCAAGCAACGAAGAACTAAAGATCACCCAGATGAGTATCGCGATGATCGCAGCGACGCCAAATACCCAGTACCAGCGCTTACGACGCTGCAGTACGAGTCGTTCAGCGCGGATGGATTTAGCCCGGCGGCGCGGTGGGTCGGCTTTTGATGAGTTGCCTCGACGGCCCATTCCATCGACTTTCGTCGGCGAGCTCGGTGGCGGTGTCATCGCTGCTCCAACAAGGCAAGCACTTCGGGTCCGACCATGGTGATGTCGCCGGCACCAAGGGTAATCAACAAGTCCCCCGGTTCAGCGAGATCAGCCAACAACCGCGCAGTCTTTGCCCAGGACGGCTCAAAAGTAACGCTCTGCACCGATTCGGGCACCGCCGCGGCGACCACCGCGCCGCTGACACCTGGTATCGGATCCTCACGCGCCCCAAATACGTCCATGACGACGACGCGATCTGCCAGGCCGAGAGCGTTGCCGAAATCGGTGCCGAATGCCTGTGTGCGTGAGTAAAGATGCGGCTGAAAGCAGGCGATAACTTTGCCGTCGCCGGCAACCTGACGCGCAGCACGTAACTGAGCAACGATCTCGGTGGGATGGTGCGCGTAGTCATCGAAGATTCGAATGCCATGCGCTTGGCCGATGAGTTCCATCCGGCGGTGCACACCACCGAATCGGGCCAACCCGACGAGTAGTTCGCCCGCCGAAAGACCGAGCCGCAGACCACTGAGGAGCGCCGCAGCACTATTGCGGGCCATATGCTCACCGGGCGCACCAAGATCGACTGGGTACTGTAGCTCGCCGATTACGGCCGTATAGGTCGTGCGGGTGCCAATCACTACGATGTTTTCCAATCGCAGATCAGAGTCTTGGTGCACACCGTAGGTATAAACCGGCAGGTTGCGGGCTTGCGCAATCTTCGCCAGCGCGAACGATCGCTCATCATCGCGGCACAAGATGAGAAATCCCGCTGGATCGATCGTTTGCACGAAGGCCTCAAAAGCGCGCAGCACCGCAGCGAGATCTCCATAGTTGTCGAGATGGTCTGCCTCAACGTTGGTCACGATGCCCGCGAATGGCGCAAACAGCAGAAAAGAACCGTCGCTTTCATCGGCTTCAGCTATAAAAATGTCGCCGGTGCCCAGATGAGCATTCGAACCAGATTCGTTGAGTTCGCCACCGATAGCGTACGACGGGTCTGCGTGTGCGGCCTGTGCTGCCGCAACAAGCATTGAGGTGGTGGAGGTCTTTCCATGGGTGCCGGCGACCGCTACTGCATGCCGACCCTGCATTAACGAAGCGAGCGCCATTGCCCGCGGCACAATATTTACATTGTTTTCACGGGCTGCCAGAAGTTCGAGGTTATTAGGCCGAATCGCGCTGGAAACAACGACCGTGTCGGCACCTGCGATGTGCGAGGCAGCATGTCCGGTGAAGGTCGTCGCGCCGCGCGCTTGAAGGTCGCGGAGGGTGGCCGATTCCTTGGCATCGCTACCCGAAACCTGCATACCCATCGCAAGCATGATGCGGGCTATACCACTCATTCCTGCGCCGCCGATACCGACAAAGTGCACCTTGCCAAGGTCACCGATCGACGGTATCGGCTGGCCAGGCCGCGCATATGCGGGCAGCACGGGCTCGCTCACCGCGCGACCTGCAGAACCAATTGAGCCAACTTATCAGCGGCTTCTCGATGACCAGCGCCAGTGGCACACGCGGCCATCTTTGCCACAGTGGTTGCCTTCGCGATCAGTGGCGCGAGCGATGTCTGTAGATAGTTCGCGGTCAGTTGCGCGTCGTCAACCAACAATCCGCCGCCAGCATCGACTATTGGTTGCGCATTCAGCCGCTGCTCACCATTTCCGTGCGGCAGCGGGACATAGCAGGCGGGCAGCCCCACCGCACTCACCTCAGCTACCGTGCCCATTCCGCATCGACACAGCACGAAATCTGCGACCGAGTAAGCGAGGTCCATTCGATCGATATACGGCACGGCGACGTATCGCGGGCCATCGGTCATGCGCGGCGTGGGGACTGTGTTCTTCTTGCCATACGCATGCAGAATCTGGATACCTGCCGCGCGTAATGATTCCGCCGCGCCGACGATGGCCGTGTTCAGCGTGCGGGCACCTTGCGATCCCCCGTATACAAGCAAAGTTGGGTGATGATCAATCAAATTAAAGTGGTGCAGTGCTTCATCACGCAGTCCAGCTCGATCAAGGGAGGTCAATGACGCTCTCAGTGGCATTCCCACCACGTGGGCCGTCGGCCAACTAGCAATCGGCGCCGCCGTGGCCACGGCTTTGGCGAATCGGGCGCCCACCTTGTTGGCTAGGCCCGGAGTCAGATTCGCCTCATGCACGACGATCGGGATTTTCATCGATCGCGCAGCAAGGTAGGCCGGTAATGCCGCGTAACCACCGAAACCAACGACTGCGTCGGCATGGACAGTCTTGAGGATCTTGCGAGTCTGTTTCACGGCCCCACCAAGACGGGGGATGAGGGTCACCAGATCGGCTGAGAGTTTGCGCGGTAGCGGCACTGCGGGCACCACCTTCAACTCAAATCCGCGCTCGGGTACCAAAGTCGTCTCGAGCCCGCCGCGCGAACCAACGCAGGTGATGGTGATCGATTCATCCGCCGTCTGCAGTGCCGCTGCAGTGGCCAGCATCGGCTCGATGTGACCGGCCGTGCCGCCACCGGTGAGCACGATGTGCTTGCTCATCCCGCTCGCCTGCGCGGTGGCGCTGTCGAGGGGCGGCGCGTCGCCGCACGAGGCCGTGGTGCTGCGCGTTTTGCGGCGGGGAGTTTCACAGCTCGCGCTGTCGTTCGGGCGGCGGCGGGTTTCGGTTTGACCGTTCGCGCCGGCGACGATGGACGTCCTGAGGGTGCTTTGCGTAGCGGGCTGGTCCGGCGTGGATCACTGCAGATCGCTGATGGCGGCACGTGCAAACGCAACATCCGAGGCAACTTGATTGACCGCCGATGCAGGTACGCGACGGCAGCAGGTTCGTGACGCGCGCAGGAGGCCAGGATGCCCATCATGAACATCGTAATCACCAGAGACGTTCCGCCCGAGGAAATCATCGGAAGTGTAATGCCGGTAACTGGCAGCAGGTTAATGACATATCCGATGTTGATCATGGCTTGCGATACCTGCCAGATCACAATCACCGCTGCAACGAGCTTAACGAACGGATCGCTCGAGCGATGCGCGATTCGTAGCCCGGCGTAAATCAACGCCGCAAACAGCAGCAACACTGTGATCGCGCCGATCAATCCAAGTTCTTCCCCGATGATCGCGAAGATGAAATCTGAGTGCCCATTTGGCAACGCCCCCCACTTGGAGCGACTATTTCCCAAGCCCACTCCGGTCAGACCACCGGTGCCGAGGGCATAGAGCGACTGCAGTGCTTGATGGCCTCTTCCTAGCGGATCAGCCATTGGATCGAGAAACGACGTAACGCGCGCGAGGCGATAAGGCTCAGCCCAGATCAGCAAGCCAGCGGCCCCCAGGATAACAGCGCCGAGCAACGTAAATAGCCGTATCGGACAGCCCACAGTCCACAGCAGCGCTAAGAAAATAATCAGAT
>JBDTCL010000233.1:0-12456 GCA_039923595.1 Antricoccus sp.
GATGCCACGGATCCTGCTGGCTGCGAGCTCGGGACCGACTGGCCAGTGTTTTGTGGTTTAAGTCCGGCAGCAGTCAGGACCGCGTCGCACGCGCTCGGCGATTTGCCGATGCAGCTCGGCGCGCCGAAGGAATTTCCCTGGTCAATTTTTTGATCGCTCGGTGGAAAGTCGACATTGGGATAGTTCGCCATGATCTTTTGCATCGCGAGGTTCCACATTTGTGCGGGATAGCCACCGCCGAAGCCTTCACCACCAGTTCCAGGCGGCGCTGGCATGGTCTCGTTTTTAGTGGGATTGAATGCGAGAACTGCAGCGACGACTTGCGGCGTGTAGGCGACGAATGAATACGAGAAGTTGTTCTCTGCAGTACCGCTCTTGCCCGCGATCTGCCGTCCACCACCAAGATAAGCGCGGGCACCAGTTTGCCCGCTGTTGCCGGGCATGACGTCCTTGAGGAGTACTTGGTTAATCGAGTCGGCGACGCCCTGCGGGATGGCATTCGGTGTGCAGTTGGTATTTGGGGTGAAGTACTGCTTACCGGACTGAGGATTGATCAGTGGCTTGCCGCTTGAATCCAGGATGTCGTTCAAGGGCACCGGCTCGCACTTGGTACCGCGCGAGGCGAGAGTGTTGTAGGCGACCGCGAGACGCAACGGGTTGGTCGCTAGCGGGCCCAGGGTGAACGCTGCAGACTGATTGGCCTTGGTTTCGTCAGCCTGAGCGGTGTCACCAGGGGCCCATAGCCCCATTGCCATCGCCGTGTCGACGATCGGGTTCATATTGCCGATATAGTCTTCCAGACCGACGAAATAGGTGTTCTCCGACTGATAAAGCGCCTTCCACAGCGGCAGATTGGCGCCGTATACTCCAGCATTGTTCACCGTGTAGGGGCCGCCGGAGCTCTTGAACACCTTGGAGGTGTACGGGGCATTCGCGCCAGTCACGTAGTTGATGCCAGTGCCCATCTGCAGCGCTACCGCAGTCGGAAATATCTTGTACGTTGAGCCAGCGCCTTTGTTCTTTACAGTCGGATAGTTCACTGACGTCTGCGTTGGATCATTGACATCATTGCCGAACTTCTTATTAATCCCCAGTGCGAGAACCTTGCCGGTATTGACTTCCAGCACCGGCATTGTCGCAAGGTTGTCATCGGACAAACCGAAGGCGCCGTTGTCGTTGCCCAGCGAACCCGCGGCATTGATGATGCCCTCTGTGGCTGCCACTTGGTAGGACGGCTGCAAGGTGGTCTTTACCGTGAGGGAGTCGTCCTTGAGCGTCGACTCGGGAATGCCGAGGTTCTTGGTCAGATAGGTCCACAGATAATCGCAGAAAAACCCGCTGTCGTTCGGTGCCGCTGAGCACGACCTGCCCGGTTGGGTGCCCAGGTTCAGGGTAAGAGGCTCTTTGACGGAGTCGTCGTACTGCTGCTTCGTGATCATCTTCTGGTCATACATCGCGCTCAGCACCAGGTCACGACGGGTCTTGGCGTCCTTGGGGTTGTTCACCGGGTCGAACTTGCTCGGGTTCTGAACCAGTCCGGTGATCATTGCTGCCTGACCAACGGTGAGTTTGTCAGGGGTAACACCGAAATAGGTATTAGCGGCCGCGGCGACGCCGTAAGCGCCATCGCCCATATACATTAAATTGAGGTACTTTTCAAGGATTTGTTGTTTGGATAATTTCTTCTCGAGCTCGATCGCGATCTTCGCCTCGCGGACCTTGCGGCCGACGTTCTGATCGACGGCTGCGTTTTGCTCGGTCTGGGTTTTGGCCTGATAGAGCAGCGTGTTCTTCACCAATTGTTGGGTGATGGTCGAGCCGCCTTGAGAGACACCACCGGAGCTGATGTTTTGCAATGCAGCGCGCAGCGTGCCAGTGGTGTCGATCGCACCGTGCTCATAGAAGCGCTTGTCCTCGATCGCGATGATCGCCTTAGGTGCCCACTCGCCCATCTTGTCCAGGGTGACCGGCACGCGATAAAAGTTGTAGTAAGAAGTCAGGACGCTGCCATCAGCAGCAAGCACCGTCGTGACTCCGGCAGGCGCTTGATCCTTGAATGTCGCGTCGACGTTGTCTACCGCAGCCCCGGCGGACTTGGCAGCGATTCCAGCGCCGCCAATGGCAGGAAATAGCATGGCGGCCACCACGAGCCCACCCACGCCGATCGCGGCGATCAGCTTGATGAGCGCGAGAAATTTCGATGGGGCGTAATTCGACACCTAAGTAGGGTACGTGGCACTTGCAATATTGGCGGGTACGTGTGATGAGGTGCGCGCTTTGATGTCGCCGGCGCCGGATCTAGCGCTGACCGCTCGCCTTCGACAATTTCGCCGCGGCGTGCGGCTCACCCGAAAATGTTTGAAGATTCTTTCAGTTTTCGCGTAATGGAGCGGACCGAACGGCGTCTAGTTCACGACAAAGACGACGTGGTAATTGATCACCGCGTATCCACAACGCTGGAGGACATGACATGGCGCCGTACGCAACCGCAACTGCAACCGACCAAGTACGAGATAGCGAATGGCCCACTCGCGCTCGGTGCGTTGGTACCGACCCGGAAGCACTCTTTGTCCAAGGAGCCGCGCAACATCAAGCCAAGAAGGTCTGCTCAGGTTGCCCCGTTCGTACGCAATGCCTCGCTGAAGCGCTCAATAACCGTACCGAGTTCGGAATCTGGGGTGGCATGACTGAGCGCGAACGACGCGCATTGTTGCGCCGCAACCCGGACGTGACGTCCTGGTTACCACGGCTTCTGCAAGATTTGAAAGTCACCAGTAAAAGCGCCTAATCAGCCGTCACTGAACCTAGACCGATCTAGTGAGGCACGCCCTAGCTGACGTTCTCGGCAATCGACCGCAAATCCGCCACATCGTGTGCGTCTCCGATAAGTGCTACAACTTCAGCTACGGCCACTTTCGGATGAGCCTGAAAGAATCTGTCCGCGACCTTTTGCTCCCGCTCTGCGCGATCGAGCAGGTCGGCATGCACGCGTAGCGCTGCTGCAGTGACGATCAAATGATCAGCTACCGATTCATGATCCGGAGCGAGCCGCTCAGCAGCGCGTCGAGCCTTCAAAGCGCTGATCTCACGTGCTTGAACTGGATGAATGCGGTTAAGAACGACACCGCCGAGCGGCATGGATTCGCTCTCTAATCGGTCGACGAAGTAGGACGCTTCGCGTAATGCATCTGGTTCCGGGGTGGCTACGACGATAAATGATGTCCCCGGCCGACGCAGCAGGTCGTAGGTCGCTTGTGCGCGAGCCCGAAATCCGCCAAACATGGTGTCGAGCGCGCCGACGAAGGCCGAGATGTCCGTGAGCACTTCGCCTCCGATGATTTTGGTCAGTACCCGAGTGAACATACTCATCCCAGCGGTCACGATTTTCAGTGACATCCGGCCGCCCGTGCGGGCGGGCGCGAGCAACACTTTGAGGACTTTGCCGTCAAGGAACCGGCTCATCCGTTCGGGAGCATCAAGGAAATCCAGCGCGGAGCGGCTCGGTGGTGTGTCGACGACGATGAGGTCCCACTGACCCTCGGCAACGAGCTGGCCGAGTTTCTCCATTGCCATGTACTCCTGCGTTCCGGCGAAGGATGATGACAACGACTGATAGAACGGATTAGCGAAGATCTGCTCGGCAGATTTCGGATCGGTATGGCTCAGTACGATCTCATCGAAGGTGCTTTTCATATCGAGCATCATTGCGTGCAGCGAGCCCGTGCCAGCCACTCCAACGACCTCGCGCGGCGTGTTGTCGAGCGCCTCGATACCCAGCGATTGCGCGAGCCGGCGGGCCGGATCGATGGTGAGCACGACGACATGGCGACCACGATCAGCTGCGCGCAGAGCGATCGCTGCACTCGTGGTGGTTTTACCGACGCCCCCGGCGCCGCAGCACACCACAACCTGGGTCGTGGTGTCGTCGATGATGGCATCAAGGTCCAGCTCAGGCACGGTTCGAGGACGAATATGGGCGCGCGGAATCATCGGCGGAATTCCATTTCTGACAGATTCGATTTAGACATACCCGACCTGGTCGGTGATCAATTGGGCAAGTTCGTAAACGGTGTCATTGGTCATGCGCTGATTGATGCGCGGTAGTTCGAAGATCGGCACCCCCACCTTGGGCAAATCAAGGCGACATTGCGCTTCCATGCCATAACGAGCTGCATACTGTTGCAGCTCATCACCAAGCGCCTCAGCCTGCGCGACATCTAGCTCGGCTGCCCGCAATCCCTCTCGCAAATGCTTAACCGGTGCTCCATCGGCGCTAATCGCCGACAACTTGCTTTCCGATAACTCAGGCAAGCTGGCCATATTGACAATCACCGAGGAAACCGTTAAGCCAGTCGCGGTGAGCCCAGCAGCGGCGTCGATTGTCTCTTGGACTGGCATCTCCTCAAGCAAGGTCACCAGATGGATCGCAGTCTGCGATGAGCGCAGCAATGCCATAACGCCGTCGCTTTGGCGTTTGATCGGCCCGACCTTCGCCAACTGCGCAACCTCTTTGGTGACGTTGAGAAACCGCGCGATCCGGCCGGTTGGGGGAGCATCAAGGACAACGGCGTCATACACGCGCCGACCATCTTTGGTGCGCGTCGTTGCCTCTTTGACCTTGCCGGTGAGCAAAACGTCACGTAGGCCCGGCGCGACAGCGGTGGCGAAGTCGATCGCACCCACCCGTCGCAGCATCCCGCCAGCACGCCTGAGGTTATAAAACATATCGAGATATTCGACAAGCGCTGCCTCGGGATCGATCGCGAGCGCGCTCACCTCGCCAGCATCTGGAGCGGCAACTATGGGTCGCTCCTCGTACGGTAACGGCGGAATGTTGAACAGTTGCGCTATACCTTGCCGATCTTCGACCTCGACAAGCAACGTACGTTTGCCGCCAGCAGCGAGTGCGATCGCCAGTGCGGCGGCGACCGTTGTTTTGCCGGTGCCGCCTTTGCCGCTCACGACATGCAGACGAGCGTCTGCCCACCATTGAGTGCCCGAGGAAGATGCCACAAATCGACTTTACGACTCCGGCGCGCGCGATGGGCGTTTACCGGCTGTGATCTGTAGACCGCGCGTCCGGTGATTTGTGGACCCGCGCGTCGCAGGTCGACTCCGGCTCTTGGCGTAGTTTCGACGAGTGCACCCTGATGATGAGGATCTCGAGCGTGCCGATTCGACTATTTCCTATCGAGGATTGCTGCGCTCGAAATATGGCCGGATCGCCCTAGGCGTGATCGTCCTGGAGTTCTTCACCGGGCTATCGGTGTACATCACGTTTGTCGTCGTGCCTCATGTCTTGGTCGACCTGCACGCGGTCGGTGCCTATCCGCTGGTGGTCTCGTCAAACTCGGTCGGCATCTTTCTTGCCTTCGCACTGGCTCAACGGATACTTCGCACTGCCGGTGGACCACTGACTCTTGCCGGCGGTTTAACACTCAGCGTGCTCGGTGCGGCCGCGTCCGCAGCAGCGACCAACCCATATATTTTCGCGGTTGGTCGGTTTGCTGGCGCCTTCGGCGGCGGCCTGCTCGGGGTATTCGGACTGAGCGTCGTGATCGGCACGATGCCGGTGCGATATCGGCAACGATTGATCGCCCTGACCTCAGCGATGTGGATCATCCCGGGCCTGTTCGGGCCATCGCTCGCCCTCGCTAGTGAGCATTTCATGGGTTGGCGACTGACAATTCTGCTCGCTGTTCCCGGGCAGATTATCGCCAGGATATTGCTCGGGCGCGCTGCCCTCAGCTCCGCCGCTCGTTCCAATCCCTCCGCCACAACGTCGATGAGACGTTCGTTGCTGCTGCCACTAGGAATGGCGATATTTGTTGGCTTGTCCGGCACCTCGCTGAGCGGGTGGTCCTGGGCGGGACTCGTCCTCGCGCTCTGCGGAGGTTGGACGATATTGCCCCGCGGGGTGTTTCGGTTCGCAGCTGGACCGCCACAATCGATGGCTCTGTTGGCGATAACGGCCCTTGGCTATTTCGGCGCGAGCGAATTGGCGACCACGATGGCGCAGCGCGCTGATGCGATTCCCGCTCGCTGGATTGCGCTGTCACTTGGCGGATCGGCAGTGATGTGGTCGTTGGCGTCGATCGCGCAACCGCGGCTGAGCGGTGCCGGTATGCGCCGACAAGTACCCATCATGCGATGTGGCCTTATATTCATGTTGCTGAGCTTTGCGCTGATCGCATTGCTGCAGCAGCTCGGATCTCTGAGTTCACCCGTTCTGGCCTGCTGCTGGATTGTGGCTGGCGCGGGTATGGGCCTGGCCTATCCCGCGATCTATCTCAACGCGACGACCGACGCCAGATCGACACCACTTAATGCCGATGCATTAGCAACCGGGGTTTTGCTGTCGGAAAGCCTGGGCTCCATCCTTGGTGCGGCGATTGGCTCTGGCGTGGTGCAGGTCGCAATTGACACAGGGTTCGGTGAGCGTGCCGGCTTGCACTGCGCGATGCTGTTTTACGCGGTCGTTCTTGGTAGCGCTGTCGTGCTCAGCCTGCGCTCGATTGAAGCCACGGATCGGGCCGCGACACCGCCCGTCTAGACTTTCGATCATGGCTGAATTGATCAAATGGGAATACTCGACCGTGCCGCTGCTCACGCACGCGACCAAACAAATTCTCGATAACTGGGGCGACGACGGCTGGGAGCTCGTGGCGATCACACCTGGGCCAACCGGTGAGCAACTGGTCGCGTTCTTGAAGCGGCCCAAACCGTAACGCAATCTAATCGCAACCACGAGGGGACTTCTATGAGCGCAACGGATCGACTCGCCGAACTAGGCATCACGCTGCCGACACCCGCGAAGCCCGCCGGCAGTTACATCCCTGCGATCCAAGTCGGATCCCTGGTGTACTCCTCGGGCCAGTTGCCGTTTGTTGATGGCAAACTCCTGCAGACCGGCAAAGTCGGTGCTGAAGTTTCGCCAGAGGATGCAAACAAGGCAGCTCGTCAGGCAGCTATCAACGCCGTTGCTGCTGTCGCGGCGCTTGTGGGTTTAGATCACATCAAGCGGGTGGTCAAGGTGCTCGGATTCGTCGCTAGCGACCCGTCGTTTACCGCTCAGCCGACCGTGATCAATGGTGCCAGTGACGTGTTGGTGGAGATTTTTGGTGATAGCGGCAAGCATGCGCGTAGCGCGGTCGGAGTGGCGGTCCTGCCGGCCGATACCCCGGTTGAGGTCGAGATCATCGTCGAAGTCGCCTAACAATGGGCGCAACGGATCGCCTCGCAGAACTCGACATCACGCTGCCAGAACCGGTGCGGCCGATGGGCAGTTATGTTCCAGCAACGCAGGTGGGATCGTTGGTTTACTGCTCCGGCCAGACACCATGGGTCAAGGGAAAGCTGCTGCACACCGGTAAAGTTGACGTTGAGGTGTCACCGGAGGATGCCTACGCGGCGGCTCGGCAATCGGCGCTGAATGCGCTTGCGGCGATAGACGCGTTGGTTGGTTTGGACAACATCAAGCGGGTCATCAAGGTGCTCGGGTTTGTCGCCAGCGATCCATCTTTCACCGGCCAGCCAGCGGTCATTAATGGCGCGAGTGATGTGTTGATCGAGATTTTCGGCGCAGCGGGACGGCATGCCCGAAGCGCCGTGGGGATGACCGCATTGCCTGGCGGTACTCCGGTGGAGGTCGAGATCATCGTCGAAGTCGCTTAACTTCGGCTAGTCCGCGCCATGAATTATTTGTTTGTCAAGATGAGGAAAAGGTCCGTATATGAGCAATGAAGCTCCTGCCACTCCTAAGCACGCATCCACGGTTGTTTTCGTCCGCGATGGTGTCGAGGGGTTCGAGGTTTACCTCGTGCGCCGAGTCAAAGGGATGCCATTCGCAGGCGGGATGACCGCTTATCCCGGAGGTAGCGTCGATCATCGAGATATGGACGCCACCATCCAGTGGGCCGGTCCGGCGCCGCAGTTTTGGGCCGAGGCCTTCGACTGCGATGAATCGATGGCCAAGGCGCTTGTCGCTGCTGCCGTCCGCGAGACCTTCGAGGAAGCCGGAGTGTTGCTTGCCACCGAACCGGACGGCGACATGGTCGATGTCAGTGGCGACGATTGGGAAGCGGAGCGGCTCTCGCTGATCGATCACTCACAGTCATTCGCCGACCTGCTCAATCGACGCGGTCTAGTGTTGCGCGCCGATTTCCTTAAGCCGTGGGCGCACTGGATCACTCCGGAGCGCGAGCCACGTCGATTTGATACTCGGTTCTTCCTCGCCACGCTGCCGGAAGGGATCGTGCCGCGCAATGTCGGCGGCGAAGCTGACCTGGCCGAATGGGTGCCACCGGCTCGCGCCGTTGATGAAGCCCATTCCGGCGCCCGGCCGATGCTTTCACCCACCATCCAGACATTGTCAGATCTGTCGAAGTTTGACTCAGCGCGGGCCGCTTTTGATGGTGCACCGCCGCGCTCGATCGAGGTCGTGATGCCCAAGATTGTGGACGTCGATGGTGTCGAGTACATCGAAATGCCTGATGGAAGTCGGACCCGGACGGCGTTCAAGATCGGCAAGAACCGCTCCGTCGCGGACTAGATCCTCATGACACATCCGCTGTATGAGACGCGCCGTGACGTAACTCCTTATGCCTCCGTCGTGCTCGCCAACAACCCGGATCATATGACGCTCGATGGCACCAATACCTGGTTACTGCGAGCACCTGGTCGGCGTGAGGCTATCGTGATCGATCCGGGTCCGGAGGACGTGCAGCACCTTGATGTCGTTGCCGCCGAGGCTGGCACGGTGGTGGCTATTTTGCTGACCCACGGTCATTGGGATCACAGCGAATCTGCTCGTCGATTTCACGAGATGACCGGCGCGCCGGTGCGGGCACTCGACCCAGCGCATCGATACGGCGGTGAAGGTCTGGGGGATGGGGATGTCATTGACGCCGCGGGCATCCGCGTCGATGTGATCGGCACACCAGGGCACACCAGCGACTCCCTCTGCTTTGTGATCGATGATGGTCAATCTCGCTCGGTACTCACCGGAGACACGATCCTTGGCCGCGGGACCACCGTCGTGGCTCATCCCGATGGCGTACTGGCTGAGTATCTGGATTCGCTAGAACGGCTCAAAGGCTACGGGGACGCGACTGTGCTCCCCGGGCATGGACCCGAGTTGCCCTCGGCGGTGGACGCAGCGACGCACTATCTGGCCCACCGCGCGCAACGATTGCAGCAGGTGCGAGAAGCGCTCGAATCGTTAGGTCCAAAGGCGACTCCACGCCAAGTGGTCGAAACGGTCTACGCCGATGTCGACCAAGCAGTCTGGGGTGCTGCCGAGTTGAGTGTGCGAGCTCAAATCGCCTACCTCCGCTCCTAGCTGCCGCCGGTGATATGAGCCAGCGGCAGCGGGGTAGGTTGGTTGGACAGCGACCTCAGCGCACTAGCTGAAGTCTGAGGGCGAGCACGAGCAATGGCGACTCTCGTCACCGGCTGCCTGAGTCGACCGGAGGTCAAGATGACAGTTGTCCAATCGCGAATGAACCTTAAAGATCGCTATACCCTTGAAGACGGGTCGATCTATTTATCGGGAGTGCAGGCATTGGTGCGGCTGCCGATGGATGTGCGTCGGCTCGACCTGCGCAATAAGCTCAATACAGCGGCTTTTATCTCCGGCTACGAGGGTTCGCCGCTGGCCGGTTACGACCTCGAGCTTGGACGTAACCGCGATTTGCTGACGAAATACGAGATCGAGTTTGTGCCAGGGCTCAATGAAGAGCTTGGCGCGAACGCCGTCTTCGGTACTCAACTGGTGCCGCAGATGGACTCAGCAACTAAGGCGGGTGTGGTTGGTTTTTGGTACGGCAAGGCCCCGGGACTGGACCGAGCGACTGACGCCTTGCGGCATGCCTCCCTGTGCGGCACCCACCCGCAAGGCGGTGCAGTCGCCATCGTCGGCGATGATGCGATCGCGAAGTCATCAACAGTTCCGAGCGGCTCCGAGATCGCGATCAGCGAACTGGGGATGCCGGTGCTCGCTCCCTGCGACTCTCAGGACGTGCTCGACCTCGGAATCCACGCGGCGATGATGTCCCGCTTCAGTGGTCTATGGGTTGGCTTGAAGATCGCGACCAATGTCGCTGATGGCGCCAGCTCGGCGATCGTGTCGCCAGACCGAATCAACCCAGTATTCCCAGATAACCGCATTGATGGCACGCCCTATGTGCACACTCCGTCATCAAAGTTCCTCGGCCCGATGCTGAGCGCCTACGAAAAGACCATGATGGGTGAGCGACTTGAGCTCGCGCGGCGGTACGCGGTCGCTAACAATCTCAATCCGGTCACGCCTGCAAAGAATGCCAAGATCGGAATCATCAGCACCGGCATCGCGCATCTGGATTTGCTGGAGGCACTGGGGAATCTCGGGATCGATCCTGCTCAGCAGGGTATCCGGATGATGAAGATGAGCATGTCCTGGCCGCTCATCGACGAACAGATTATGCAGTTCGCTGAGGGTCTCGATGAAATCATCGTCATCGAGGAGAAGCGGCCATTTGTAGAACCCGGCATCAAGGATATTTTGTACGGTATCCCGGGGGCGCCGGCGGTTTCGGGTAAAAAGGATCCGTCGCGCAAAACGCTGATGCGAGCCGATAATGACTTGGGGGCCGATGTCATCGCTGCAGCTCTCGCCGCGAGATTGTCTGAGCGGCTTGACATTACTTCAGTGACTGATTGGCTGAGCGCGAGGAACGCGCCAAAGGCACCGACTCGCAAGTTCTTGCCACTTTTACCGCTGATTGACCGGACGCCATTCTTTTGCTCAGGCTGCCCGCACAACAGATCAACGGTGGTGCCTGAAGGCTCCACGGTCGGCGCTGGGATTGGCTGCCATGCGATGGCGCTGCTGCTGCCTGAAGATCGGGTCGGCAATGTGATTGGCGTCTGCCAAATGGGCGGCGAGGGCGCGCCCTGGATCGGCATCGAACCGTTCGTGGAAAAGAAGCATCTTTTCCAGAATATTGGCGATGGCACCTATCATCATTCCGGTAGCCTCGCCATTCGCGCGACAATCGCTGCCGGTGTCAATATCACCTACAAGCTCCTTTATAACTCGGCGGTCGCGATGACCGGCGGTCAGGAAGCCGTGGGCGGCATGTCAGTACCGAACATCGCCCAGGAGTTACTCGCCGAGGGTGTGAAGCGGATTGTGGTGACGACCGAAGACCTCGATCGTTATACCCAGATCAAGCTCCCCGCGGGCGTTGATGTGCGCCACCGCGACGATCTGATTGAAGTTCAGGAGGACCTGCAAAAGATCAAGGGTGTGACAGTTCTGATCCACGATCAGGAATGCGCAACTGAACTGCGACGCAAACGCAAACGCAAGATTGTCGCAGAGCCCACGTTGCGGGCGTTCATCAATGAACGAGTGTGTGAGGGCTGCGGTGACTGCGGCGTCAAGAGCAACTGTCTGTCGGTGCAGCCGGTCGACACTGAGTTCGGTCGCAAGACCCAAATCCATCAACCGTCGTGCAACAAAGACTTCTCCTGCCTCGATGGTGATTGCCCGTCATTCATCACGATCACTCCGGCCCTGCGCAAGGGCGGAGCCGCAAAGCCAGCTGTGCCGCCCATCGAGGCCACCGATCTGGCTGACCCGATCGTCGTTGTGCCAGATCATGAGTTCGCGATTCGGTTCACCGGCATCGGCGGCACCGGCATCGTGACGGTCGCCCAAATTGTCGCTAACGCTGCGGTGATCGCGGGCCGGCATGTGCGTACTCTCGATCAGCTTGGTTTGGCGCAAAAGGGTGGCGCGGTGGTCTCTGATGTTAAGATCGGCACTGCTCCGCTGCACGCGGCGAACAAGATCTCCGCTGGGGACTGCGATCTGTACCTCTCGTGCGATGTGTTGGTCGGCGCGGCTGATCACAATCTCACGGTGGCGAACGCATCGAAGACGGTAGCGATTGTGAGCACTTCAGAGGTGCCCACCGGAGCGATGGTGACCAACACCGCGGTTGGTTTTCCCGAATCAGAACAGACGATTGAGCGGATCAACGCGGTTACGCGTGTCGATCACAATCAGTTCGTCGATGCGCGGATGGCAACCCGTGGACTCTTCAGCGACGATCAGTACGCCAATATGTTCTTGATCGGCACGGCGTACCAGTCGGGTGCGCTTCCCGTTCCCGCCGAAAGCATCGAGGAAGCAATCTTTCTCAACGGGGTCGCAGTCGAGGACAATATCCAGGCATTTCGGCGTGGACGCCAAATCGTGAGTGAGCCGGGTGCGGTCTATTCGGCGATTGACGGACTGGGCGTCGAGCACACACCGACCGACAAAGCGACCGATCTTGCGCCGAGCATGGTGGGCATTTCGCTCGCGCGCGGATTTGATCCAGGACCGCTGGCTGAGCTGGTTGCTTTACGTGCTGGAGAACTGGTCGACTATCAAGATCGCAAGTATGCGAAGTCTTATGTGTCTTTCAT
>JBDTCL010000234.1:0-17739 GCA_039923595.1 Antricoccus sp.
ATCGCATATCGTCCGCTGCGCAAACGCAATGCACCCCCGCTGGTCTTCTTGATCACCGCGATCGGCGCATCGTTGACTATTCAGCAGATATTTTTCGTCTGGCGGGGCCAGAATGCCGAGCCGCAGATCCGGTTGGTCGCTCAAAAAACCGTATTCACTTTGTTTGGTGCAAATGTCGACAACATCTCGCTCATGATCGTGGTGTCGGCAGTCATCTTGATGATTCTCGCCGACACTTTCGTCAATCGAACGAAGTTTGGCCGGGGTATTCGCGCAGTGGCCCAAGACCCGGTGACCTCGCGTCTGATGGGCGTGGATCCAGAGAAGGTCATCATGGTGACATTCTTGGTCGGTGGTCTACTCGCCGGTGCTGCTGCCTTGCTCTACACCATCCGTATCCCTCAGGGCATTTTGTTCTCGGGTGGGTTCTTGCTCGGAATCAAGGCGTTTGCGGCCGCTGTGCTTGGCGGGATCGGTAACCTTCGTGGCGCCCTATTGGGCGGACTTCTGCTTGGCGTCAGTGAGAACTGGGGCCAAGCGCTATTCGGTGGCGCCTGGCGCGACGTAGTTGCTTTCGTTCTATTGATCTTGGTTCTGATGATCCGCCCATCAGGCATACTTGGCGAATCACTGGGGAGGGCCCGAGTATGACGACTCCACGAAACGATGACACGTCCACTGTCACCACGGCGACAACGGACGCTAACGAAGAAAAGTGGGAACGGCCGGGTCCGGTTTCCGATAGCCGCAGACGGTTAGCTGTCGGCGACAGCCTACGACGCTGGTGGGACGGACTGGCTAAACCAGTCAAGCTCGGAATCGCTGTTGCGTTTGTGATTTTTATGATCCTCCTGCCGTTGATCGATCCACCTTTTATCAGCACTGATAGCGCTGGTCTGCAGTTCAGTAGCGTTCTGGCTGAATGTGCCCGGACCGGACTCATTGCACTTGGCCTCAACGTGGTGGTGGGTTTGGCGGGGCTTCTCGATCTGGGCTATGTCGGTTTCTTCGCCGTTGGCGCCTACGTAGTTGCGCTGCTGTCGAGCCCTGATAGCGACCTTGGATTGAAGTTCTCATGGCTCGCGTGTGTGCCCATTGCGATGGTGGTCACCGCACTTTCAGGGCTGCTGCTGGGGTTACCGACGCTCCGACTACGGGGTGACTATCTGGCCATTGTGACGCTGGGGTTCGGCGAAATTGTGCGCCTGCTCGCGGACAACATTGGACCGCTCAAGGGCCAGACGGGTTTCGCCCGTATTGCCTACCCTGTTGTCGGCAAAAGCGAGAGCCGTCCGTTCGGTCTGTTTTCATCGGGCAACAACGTCAAGCCGATCGATTCAGGCGTCGCGTGGTACTGGTTGATTCTGGGTCTCGTCCTACTTGTGATGTGGGCGGTGAACAATCTAGAGAAATCACGTGTTGGACGCGCCTGGATCGCGTTGCGCGAGGATGAAGATGCAGCCGAGATCATGGGGGTTTCAACCTTCAAGTACAAGGTATGGGCCTTTATGATCGGCGCTGCGATCGGCGGTCTTTCTGGTTCTCTACTGGCTGGTCAAGTGCAGTTCGTGAATAACCAGAAGTTTGATGTGGTGACCTCTGTGCTGTTCCTGTCTGCAGTGGTGCTCGGCGGGCAGGGCAACAAGATGGGCGTGCTGCTCGGGGCGTTCCTGATTGTTTACGTCCCAGCGCGATTTAGTGCGATTGCTGAATATAAGTTTCTGATCTTCGGACTGACTCTGATCGTGCTGATGTTGTTCAGGCCGCAAGGACTGATTCCGGCCCGACACAAATTGTTGGGTGCCCCGGTGCCAAAAAACTCGACGATTGATTATTCGGAACCGGAAGAGATACTGACCGATATGCCGCCGACGAATAGGGAGGCATTGTGAGTATTGAATCTTCACAACCGGCAGGGCCGACCTCAAGGCGACTCGATCACGCTGCTTCACCCCTGGATGAGTTGGGTTCAAAGCACGCCGCTGAGGTAGCCACGACGATCGCTGGTCGTGATCAGGGCGCCGAAGGATCAACTTTAGTCACGCTAGAAAATGTGACGATGCAGTTTGGTGGACTGACCGCACTCGATGACGTGGACTTTACTATCAAACGTGGTGAGGTTTTGGGGCTGATCGGGCCCAACGGTGCGGGCAAAACTACCTGCTTCAATGCGATGACAGGTGTCTACAAGCCGACGAGCGGCAGGGTCATTTTTGATGGCCAGCCGATAAATAAGATGAAGCGCAATGCAATCACCAAACTCGGTATCGCTCGCACGTTTCAGAACATCCGGCTTTTTCCTACGATGACCGCACTTGAGAATGTTGTCGTTGGGGCCGATGCCCGTCACAAAACGTCAATACCCGGTGCGTTGTTTCGACTGCCTCGTCACCATCGTGAAGAACGCGAAGCCATCGATCGCGCCGCCGCACTTTTGGAATTCGTCGGTATCGGTGATCGTGCCAATGAGCAGGCACGACATTTGCCGTATGGATATCAGCGACGATTAGAGATCGCACGGGCACTGGCGACTGAACCTAAGTTGCTATGTCTGGATGAGCCAGCAGCGGGTTTCAACCCGGCCGAAAAGGTCGAATTGATGGGACTGATCAGGCAGATTCGCGATCAGGGGTACACGGTCTTGCTGATCGAACACGATATGCGACTGGTGATGGGGGCAACCGACCGAATCGTGGTGCTGGAATTCGGCCGCAAAATTGCCGAAGGCTTGCCGGAGGATATCCGGGATAACCCGGCAGTGATCGCTGCTTATCTCGGTGTCAGTGACGACGATGAAGATGAGGACGACCTCGATGGCATTGCTTGAGTTGGAAGATGTCGTAGTGAACTACGGCGCGATCGAAGCGCTGCACGGCATCAGCCTGAAGGTGGAGGAAGGCGAAGTTGTCAGCCTGATCGGCGCGAACGGTGCCGGGAAGACCACCACGATGCGCGCTATATCTGGAATTAGACCACTCACCCGCGGCCGAATTGTATTCGACGGCGAGGACATTACGAAGTTGGCCGCGCACCGCCGGGTGGAGCGGGGTATCTGTCAATCACCAGAGGGCCGCGGTGTTTTTCCGGCGATGACCGTGCTTGAGAACCTCGACATGGGCACTTTTGCCCGAAAGTTCGCTACCAAAGCGGAGTACAACGCGATGGTCGATGAGATTTTCGAATTGTTCCCACGGCTAGAAGAACGCAAAAGCCAAAAGGGTGGTTTGATGTCCGGCGGCGAGCAGCAGATGCTCGCGATTGGTCGGGCACTCATGGCGCGTCCCAAGTTGCTGTTGCTTGATGAGCCCTCACTCGGGTTGGCGCCAAAAATTATTCAGCAGATTTTCAAGATTATTACCGAGATCAATAGCCGCGGCACCACGGTGTTGCTGGTTGAGCAGAACGCGCAGGGTGCACTTAAACGCTCACACCGGGCCTACATTTTGGAAACTGGTTCGGTGACGAAGGGCGGCACCGGCAAGGAGTTGCTGAGTGATCCGGCGGTAAAAGAAGCCTACCTCGGAGTCGCTTAATCGCGGTGCTCGGCGTAGCCTGACGTGCGTTGTGCCATTCAGCTACTGAAGGCGGTCTGCATGAGTTTATTCGGTGCTCACTTGAGGCGAGCGACGGCTGCGGACTGCGATTCGGTGATGCAGTTGACCGCTGCAACAATGCAGGAAAAGAGCGCCCAGGCTCAGAGTGGCGTGCGCCGGATCTTTGACGATGTCGGTCTTCGTGGCCATGAGGAGCACTTTGGCCGACTCTGCAGCGATGAGAATATTCGCGTCGCTGTGGTCGCCAGTGACGCCGACGATTCGCAATTGTTTGGCGTTGCGGTGATGACCTTCGACGTGGTTACGGCAGTGTTCGATGCGCCGGCCGTGAATGTGAATTACCTACTTGTTCCCAAAGCGCATGCTGGTCGCGGCGTTGCTAAAGCACTATTGGCGGATGCGGTTCGGTACGCCGACGAGTGCGGCGCGAAAAATATTGTCGTTGGTGTGAGTTCAACTGATCGTGATGTGAACCGGTTCTATGCGCGGCTCGGGTTCGCACCGTTGACGGTGCGCCGTATCGCATCAGTTGCGCATATACGTAAGACGCTCAGCCGGAACGGTTTGGGTGAGCGAGTGCCCAGGCCGACTCGCACGGGCCGGCGTCTGCTGTTGAATCCGTCGTTGGCCGGAATGAGCCGAATCCCGCGCTCGCGTTAACGTGGTCGGGCGCACCCCATAGACTCTCAATCGTGACCGATCCACAAACTCTGCTTCTTCTCGATGGCCATTCGCTGGCCTACCGCGCGTTCTTCGCACTTCCAGTGGAAAATTTCAACACCAGCGATGGTCAGCCCACAAACGCCGTCTATGGGTTCACCTCGATGCTCATCAACTTGTTGCGAGATGAGCAGCCGACGCATATCGCCGTCGCGTTTGATCTCTCGCGACAGTCCTTCCGAACCGAACAATACGACGGTTACAAAGCGAAGCGTTCGGCCTCACCGGACGAGTTCAAGGGTCAAGTCAGCCTGATCCAAGAGGTCCTTGATGCGCTGCATATTGAATGGATCACCGCTCAAGGTTACGAAGCCGACGACATTATTGCGACCCTGACCGCTCGGGCACGGGCGGCCGATCTCGACGTCCTAGTTGTCTCCGGTGATCGTGATTCGTTCCAACTCATTGATGATCATGTCACCGTGCTGTACCCGATACGTGGTGTCTCTGAGCTGTCGCGTATGGACCCCGACGCAGTATCGGAGCGGTACGGTGTGCCGCCGAACCGCTATCGTCACCTAGCGGCGCTGGTCGGCGAGGCCTCAGACAACCTCTCAGGGGTGCCAGGCGTAGGACCAAAAACTGCTGCTAAATGGCTGAGCACGTACACCTCCCTCGAGGGGATCATCGAAGGCGTTGAGTCGATCAAAGGCAAAGCGGGTGATTCGCTGCGTGAATACCTGCCGGACGTGCTGCGCAACTATTCGCTGAATCTGTTGCTGAACGATCTTGATCTGGGCGTCGAGATGACAGCGCTCGAGCGTCAGAGCTGGGACCGAGACGAGGTTCATAAGGTCTTTGACTCGCTGCAATTTCGGGTGCTGCGCGACCGGCTTTATGCCACCCTAAGCGCGGTCGCGCCCGAAGCCGCCGACGATATCGAGTTCGAGACGTCGATCGTGGAGCCAGGGATGCTCAAGACCTGGCTGAGCGCCCACGCCAGCGCGACGACCCGCGTGGGCCTCGCGCCACGCGGGAGTTGGGGGCGCGGGACCGGCGATCTGACGGGGCTGGCGTTCGCCGTGCATAATGGCGCCGCGACGTACCTGCCAATTCCGGTCACCGGTTTGGACCCGGCCGATGACGAGGCACTTGGGGAGTGGTTGGCGAACGAAAACGTACCGAAAGTTCAGCACGACTGCAAAGGACCACTATTGGCAATTGCTGCCCAAGGCTGGCGCATCGCGAATTTGGCAAGCGACACGGCGCTCGCGGCGTACCTGGTCGCGCCTGGACAGCGGTCCTTCGATCTGGCCGATCTCGTTCTGCGACACGTACATCGGGAGTTACAGACCGTCGATGAGACCGGAGCCCAGCAACTGACACTTGACGGCGGAGCCGACGAAGCCGATGAGGCCATCGCGGCCGAGCAGATCGGCCGAGCAGTGGGCACGGTCGAGCTTTCTGTTGTGCTCGATGAGGAGTTAGCCAAACGTGGCGGCACGGCGCTGCTGCACGATATGGAGCTTCCATTAGCGCAGTTGCTGGTCCAGATGGAGATTCGGGGGATCGCCGCAGATGTGGAATATCTTGAATCACTATCAAGTCAATTCGGTAACGAGGTCCGAGCGGTTGCCGACGATGCGTATTCAGTAATCGGTCAGCAGATCAATCTTGGTTCACCTAAGCAGCTGCAAGTCGTGCTATTCGAGCAGCTCGATTTGCCCAAGACTAAAAAAATCAAGTCTGGATATACGACTGATGCTGATGCACTGAGGGGATTGCTTGAGCAGACGCAGCATCCCTTCCTCGAATATCTGATGCGACACCGCGATGTGAGCAGACTGAAGTCGGTCGTTGATGGACTGATCCCGATGGTCGATGATGTGGGCCGGATCCACACCACATTTCAGCAGACCATCGCCGCGACCGGCCGGTTATCTTCCACCGACCCGAACGTGCAGAACATTCCGGTGCGCAGCGCCGAAGGACGACAGATTCGCAAGTCGTTCATCGTCAGCTCTGGCTATGAGGGGCTGATGACCGCTGACTATAGCCAGATCGAAATGCGAATTATGGCTGACCTGTCCGCTGATATCGGTTTGATCGAGGCGTTCTCGTCGGGAGAGGATCTGCATACTTTTGTGGCCTCTCGCGCATTCGGTATCGATGGCTCGCAGGTCGACCCAGAGATGCGCCGTCGAATCAAAGCGATGTCATACGGACTGGCATACGGGTTGTCGGCATATGGCCTGTCTCAGCAACTTCGCATCACCCCCGCTGAAGCGCGGGAACAAATGGACTCATACTTTGAGCGGTTCGGCGGCGTCCGCGACTATCTGCACGATGTGGTCGAGGGCGCGCGGGTCTGTGGCTATACCCAAACGATCATGGGCCGCCGACGCTATTTACCAGATCTGACCAGTGACAACCGGATGCGCCGCGAGATGGCTGAGCGGATGGCGTTGAACGCGCCGATTCAAGGTTCTGCTGCTGACATCATCAAAGTCGCTATGTTGAATGTCGAAAAAGCGTTGACCGAGGCAACAGCGAAATCCCGCATGCTGCTGCAGGTGCATGACGAGTTGGTGCTGGAGATCGCTAGCGGCGAACGTGCGCAGGTCGAGCAAATCGTGCGTCACGAAATGGCCAATGCGTACGAATTGTCAGTGCCTCTTGAGGTGTCTATCGGGTTTGGCGTCAACTGGGATGCGGCCGCTCACTAATTGAGATACGTGCAGTGGGTTGAGTTGCGATCACGGTTTGTGGGCACAAAAAATCACCGTGCCAGGCACGAGTGCGGCTCGTTCTGCGCTCCATTGGCCCCACACGACATCGCGGCCGGCCAACCATTGCGGCTCGATGACATCGTCGATCACTAAACCTGCGGCCACAAGGTCCCGAATTCGCTGACCCATGGTTCGGTGCGTTTCGACATAGGTCGGTTGATCATGATCGTCGACTTCGACGTAATCATCGGTATCGAAGTAGGAAGTCTGAACGGTGAGGTCACGTGCCTGTGGACTATCTGGAAACACCCACCGCATCGGATGATTTGTTGAGAACACCAACCGGCCCCCCGGCCGCAGAACCCGCGCAGCTTCAGCCATTACTTGGTCGGGTTCGGCGATGAATGCCACCGCGCCGAAGGCTGAAATGACCATGTCAAAACTAGCCGACCTGAAAGGGAAGCGCTGCGCATCGGCCTGCACTAAGGCGACGTTGATGGCGGTTCGTTCATTGATCTCGCGGGCGTGCTTGAGCATGCCCATCGATAGATCGAAACCGACTGGGTGGGCACCAGCGATGCGTAGCCAACGAGAGACCGGTGCACTGCCGCAGCCCATCTCCAGGATCGTCTTTCCATGCAGACTCTGCGGCGGGCCTAGAAGCTGGACCTGCGATTCGCGAAGCCCCTCCGGACACCACAACAAATCGACATCGCCGATATCGGTTCCGTGATCACGCAGATAATTGGCTGCGTCGTTGTCCCACCAGTGCCGGGCAGCGCGCCGGGCGTGGTCGCTCGGCACTCGTCGGTGAGCCACCGCGGCAGTCCGACCAAGTGCGGACGGTGCGTGGGGATCGGCAGGCGCATCACGTTGCATACCTGCAGTCTGCCAACGATGCCCCAACGTGGTAACAGCGATCTGGCGAGGAGTGGATACCGCGGCCGGTGCCCCTTACGTCATGCGTAGAATAGAGAAGGCGCATTAGGTCCTGCGTGCTCTCAGCATGGAGCAGATCACGCTCGTTCTGACTATTGGTCGACAGCAATGTTGACCAATCAAAGATCGAAGCCGGACCTAGCAGCGTAATCCGCACGATCCATATCCGTACCCGGAGCCATCCACTACATGACCGCAACCACGCAGAGCACTACCACCCAGGCCGCAGCAGCGACCGCCACGCCAGCTGGCCAGACCCCGCAGGTCGCCATCAATGACATCGGTTCGGCCGAAGATTTCCTCGCCGCCGTCGATGCCACCATCAAGTACTTCAATGATGGCGACATTGTTGAAGGCACCATCGTCAAGGTTGACCGCGACGAGGTCTTACTAGACATTGGCTACAAGACTGAGGGCGTCATTCCCTCCCGCGAGCTGTCGATCAAGCACGACATTGACCCGAATGAGGTCGTGAGTGTCGGTGATCAAGTCGAGGCTCTCGTCCTGCAAAAGGAAGACAAAGAGGGTCGTCTGATCCTGTCGAAGAAGCGGGCTCAGTACGAGCGTGCTTGGGGCAAGATTGAGCAGCTCAAGGAAGCGGACGAGCCGGTTAAGGGCACCGTCATCGAGGTTGTTAAGGGCGGTCTGATTCTCGATATCGGACTTCGCGGCTTCTTACCGGCCTCACTTGTCGAAATGCGCCGAGTGCGTGATTTGCAGCCTTATGTCGGTAAAGAGATCGAAGCGAAGATCATCGAACTGGACAAGAACCGCAACAATGTGGTGCTGTCTCGGCGTGCCTTCCTCGAGCAGACCCAGTCTGAGGTTCGCAGTGACTTCCTCAACCAGTTGCAAAAGGGCCAAGTTCGCAAGGGTGTCGTGTCATCGATCGTCAACTTCGGTGCGTTCGTCGACCTCGGCGGCGTTGATGGCCTCGTTCACGTTTCGGAACTGTCGTGGAAGCACATCGATCACCCGTCAGAGGTTGTCGAAGTGGGCAACGAAGTCACCGTTGAGGTGCTCGAAGTCGACTTGGACCGCGAGCGGGTGTCGTTGTCGTTGAAGGCGACGCAGGAAGACCCGTGGCGGCAGTTCGCACGGACTCACCAAATCGGTCACGTTGTCCCGGGCAAGGTCACCAAACTCGTTCCGTTCGGTGCGTTTGTGCGCGTCGAAGACGGCATCGAGGGTCTGGTGCACATCTCAGAATTAGCTGAGCGGCACGTTGAGATCCCAGAGCAGGTCGCGCAGGTCGGCGATGAGCTCATGGTCAAGGTCATCGACATTGACCTGGAGCGTCGCCGGATCAGCTTGTCGTTGAAGCAGGCCAACGAGGGTGAAGCTGGGGAGAAGCCAGAATTTCATCCTGAGGCTTACGGAATGGCCGCTTCGTACGATGAAGAGGGCAACTACATTTACCCCGAAGGTTTCGATTCTGAAACTCAGGAGTGGATGCCAGGCTTCGACAAGCAGCGTGAGGATTGGGAGCGTCAGTACGCCGAAGCTCAGGCGCGCTATGACTCGCATATGAAACAAATTGATGCCGCAAAGGTTGCCGATGAGGAAGCTGGCGCTGAGCCAGCAGGTGGCTCGTACGCCTCAACATCCGAAGACTCATCCGGAACTTTGGCTTCGGACGAGGCGCTGGCTGCCCTTCGTGAGAAGCTCGCTGGCGGCGGCGAGTAGTCGCAGGAACTAATTCATCACAAAGACCCCCGGCCAGCTGGCCGGGGGTCTTTGTATCTGGGCCAGACCGACGGATCGTTTGGTCGAGCAGAGATGAAGGCACCTAGTCGATTTAAAAATCTCCTTGGCCGATGAGGCCAAGGAGATTGATATTTAGGTTATGCCTAGTCAATCGCAGCGGTGCTCACAAGCTCATGATCAGAGCGAACGCAGGCCGCGCTGACTGACCAGTCTCACTGAACCAGGCAAAGGAATGCCGTGCCCGCCGGGTCGAGAGCAGGCGTGACCAGCGGCGTGATCGCACGTGCATCGCGAAATAGTCGCGGACCGCGGGAAGGTCGCGGCAATAAACTCGATCGGCTCGTCCGAGGCGATGCCGACCGGCGTGTTCGTTAGGTAGGGCGTGCCGTGCCATGAACCTCGCCTCCAATCGTGGGTTGAGGAATCACATCACCGATATGACGCTTGCACTACAACCTTATGACGCGATCGAGAAAACGTGCTGACGACTCGCCGCCAGCGGGAGCCAGATAGGCTTCGCGGCATGCTGAATATTGGATTGACCGGGGGTATCGGAGCTGGCAAGAGTGCGGTGAGCTCCTTGATTGGCGATCTCGGTGCGCGCATCGTGGACGCCGATCAGATCGCGCGTGAAGTCGTCGCCCCAGGCACACCAGCGCTAGCGCAAATCGTTCAGGTATTCGGCGCTCACATTCTTGATCCAGCGGGTGCCCTTGATCGCCCGGGTCTTGCGCGCCTGATTTTTGGTGACGATCAGGCCCGGCAGCAGTTGAACGCAATTGTCCACCCAAAGGTACGCGAACGGAGCGCGCAGATCGTCGTTGACGCTGCGCAAGATGCGATCGTCGTGCACGATATTCCGTTGTTGGCCGAAGGAACCATGGCTGCCACGTTCCACCTAGTGCTTGTCGTCCATGCCCCGCTGGCGGTGCGTCTGGAACGACTGGCACAGTCGCGCGGCATGACTGAAGCAGAGGCGATGGCGCGGATCGAGAGTCAGGCGAGCGACGCGCAACGCGCCGCGATCGCAGATGTGCTTATTGACAACGGTGGGAGCCGACCAGATCTAGAGCACTCGGTCCAACAGATCTGGACTGACCGGCTAGCTCCTTATGCGCAAAATTTGAAGGCTGGTCGTCCCGCGGATCAACCTGGTCGTCTCGACGATGAGGCATCCATGATGCGTGCCTGTCGTCGAATCGAGACTGCGCTCAAGGGAAAAGGCACCGTCCAAGTCGACCATGACCAGATTGTGGTAACTGGATCAAATATCGAGGGGGAGTTGGGCGCGGCCGGTTGGTTCGCCGGCGCGACTGCGGACGAGTATCGAAGTGCGGATCCTGCGGTGTCGGCCGTTGTGCACGTCCGCTCGGATTCGACAATGTAGGCTGACCTAGCCCGTGGCGTGAGATCTTGGAGTGATAAACCTGTGAAGCTTTCTAGGCGTAAAACTGTCATCGGTGCCATTTTGGCTCCGAGTTTAATCATTGCCACAGCATGCACGTCGGCGGTTGAGGCCACAGCTAGCTACGCAGGCGGCAAGTCCGGATCGTCGTCGGCAAATAAGTCCTCATCAAGCCAGTCGTCGGCATCGAGTTCATCGAATAAAAACTCGACAAGCTCCGACCAGGGTTCTTCTGGGTCAACTAGCGGATCAACCGATCCGCAGGATCCTACCGGTGCTGCAAAGGCTCCTTCGGAGCCATTCAAATACAAAAACGGCGTGACGATCACCGTCGGCGACGCAGTTCCGGCGACGATTGACGGCACCTTCAGTAGTGAGGTTGGCAGAAATATCCCTGTTGTCATCGACAACGCGAGTAGCTCAGTACTTAATATGACCTCCTACCGTACCCAGAGCACCGTTTACTGCGGGCCGGCTTTCGGTGATTCGGCTTTTATCTTTCCCTCGCCGCCTGACACTGGTCCGGCGACATTGCCGGGCGGCCAAAAGCAGACGTACACATTGCCAGTAGGGGTGAAAAAGACCGATCTCGGCAGCCCGTGCCTGGTGACAGTGCTCTTTAGCGTCGACAACGTGAATCAGTCAAGTATTGATCCTGCTAAATTTCTGCTTACAGTCAAATAAGGTTCGTCCGCCTAACGTAGGTTTATCAGCACCGACGAAGGAGGGAGTTCACAATGTATTACCTCACGCGTACCGGCGAACTGCCTTACGAACAGTTTTGCCACAGTTACGATGACGCGAAATTTACCCTTGTGCAGCTGGCGACAATAGGTGTTGAAGACCGCGCAAGTGCCGACGAGTTCAGTGATGCAGAAGTGCGCGACGCCCGCGAAATGATCACCAATGTCGCGACTTCGACCGCGCCTGCGGAGCATGGCGTGCGGCACTTTGAGATTCCGTACTTCGGTTCGTGGACAATTAAGCGACTTTAGTAAACCCGACCCGGCCTCGTCGTGGACGGAGCCGGTCGCGACAATTGGGTGGGCGATACTGGGTTCGAACCAGTGACCCCTTCGGTGTGAACGAAGTGCGCTACCACTGCGCTAATCGCCCTAACTCGCCGTGACGAGTGCGCCGCTCGATGTTACCGCATCGCCGTCATCGCCAAAGTGGGACCCACGCTGGAATCCAGGTCGGCACCCCGGTTAGGTGCAGCATCACGACGATGACGCCATAGACGAACGCGAGGGTCGCCAACGCGATCACGCCCCGAATCCAGATCTGCTGACGCATGATCCATCCTGTCCACCGTTTCACTTGCCGTTTCGTGAATTCGAGGATTCGATGCGCCCATTCAAATTCCGAGGCCAAAATCGCCAGTCCGGCGATCACAATCAACCAGCCGGGGCCGGGGAGCGGCACCAGAAGCAGCCCGACGACGGTCACTGCTGTGCCGAAAATCGCGACGGCGATCCGATACGCAGTCTTCAACGCTGGACGCTGCTCGAGCTTGTCCCGAAATTTGAACTTATCGGCGATGTTATCGAGCAATCCCGGTTCATCGGGCAGCTGCGGTTGCTCAGAATCCTGGGCGGGCGTTGATTTCGGGGTTGGTTTCACGTATCAATCCGTAATGTCGGTAACAATCTCAGCTCAAGTATTCCAGATCCTGGCGCTGCACGGCGCGATCGGCAGATACGCAGCGATGACGCGTGGACCCCCCGCTGTGCTCACCGGTCGGCTGCTGTACAGTTCAATCTCGCTGTTCGCGATCGGGTTTTTGACGGCTGCCGAGCATGCGGACGTGGCTCAGTTGGTAGAGCATCACCTTGCCAAGGTGAGGGTCGCGGGTTCGAATCCCGTCGTCCGCTCGGAGAGTTTCCTCCACCGGAGGCGACATTCTCACGGTGGCGTGGCCGAGAGGCGAGGCAACGGCCTGCAAAGCCGTGTACACGGGTTCAAATCCCGTCGCCACCTCCATGGCATGATCACAATTTCATAGCTTGGGCGATTGGCGCAGCGGTAGCGCACTTCGTTGACATCGAAGGGGTCACTGGTTCGAACCCAGTATCGCCCACCAAGCATTCGTACTACGTTTGTCGCGCAACTGCCATCACCAGCCAGCGGCTCGCAACCGTCCTGGCAGGATGGCAAGATGCTCACTCCCAAGGCGCAGTCTCATCTCGAGCAGATGCGTCAACTTGATCGTTTTTCCCGCACGCTAGGTGTCCAGATCATCCGCCAGGATCTGGGGGAGTGCGTCGCAGCCATGCGCGTGAGCACCGATATGGCCAACGGCGGCGGCAACTGTCATGGTGGCGCTATCTTCAGTCTCGCCGATGTGAGCTTCGCCTATGCATGTCATTCACGCGGCGAGATGAATGTCGCGGCCGCCGCCGATATCCAATTTGTAGCACCGGGCCGGGTGGGTGACGAACTCACGGCGGTCGCCACGGAGCGGCTACGCTACGGCCGAGGCGACCGCAGCGGACTATACGACGTCGTTGTTACGAACCAAGTTGGCGATTTGATCGCCCTCTTTACTGGCCGCGCGGCGTTGATTTCCAGTTAACTCGGGAGCTGACCCGGCCAATGCGCGTTCGGTAACCTAATTCGATCGCCGGTGCTGACTAGAATCGGTGCAGAATCAACCACCACCCCTTGAGGAGTTCGCTCGTGTCCCCAGCTCTAGCCGTCGCATCGATGCCACTGCGCGTACAGATTCCGGCAGGAACTTCGGCGCAGACAGCGGTGAACGCAGCAGAGCTCGCGCAGAAGGGTGCCGAAGCGATCGTCGTTGTACGGGAGGCAGATGGCCACCTGCGCGATCTCGCCTGGATCCCTGAGGCTGATGTCGACGTCGAGGCGATCGCCGCCAACACCGCTGCGGGACGCACGGTGATCCGGCACTCCACGGCCCACATTCTTGCCCAAGCCGTCCAACAGGTATTCCCAGCTGCCAAACTTGGCATCGGACCACCGGTCACCGATGGGTTCTATTACGACTTCGCTGTTGATGAGCCGTTTACCCCAGATGATTTGACCAAGCTCGAAGCGGCAATGAAGAAGATCATCAAATCCGGTCAACGTTTTTCTCGCCGCACCTTTAGCTCACTCGATGAGGCTAAAAATGAGCTCGCTGGCGAGCCATTCAAACTCGAATTGATTGACGTAAAAGGTGCTGGTACAAGCGCTGATGTCGACCTGGCTGAGGTGATGGAGGTCGGCGACGGCGACCTGACGATTTACGACAACATCGGCATGCGTGATGGCGAGCGTGCCTGGGGCGATTTATGCCGCGGCCCGCACGTACCAAGTACCCGCTACTTAGCTGCATACAAGCTGACACGGGTCGCAGCCGCATATTGGAAGGGCAGTGAGGACAACCCACAGTTGCAACGCATCTATGGGACGGCGTGGGAGTCAAAAGAGGCGTTAGAGGCGTATCTGTATCGCTTGGAAGAAGCTGAAAAACGCGACCATCGCAGGCTCGGCCTCGAATTAGACTTGTTCTCTTTTCCCGAAGAAATTGGCTCGGGCCTGCCGGTGTTTCATCCCAAAGGCGGCGTTCTGAAGCGGGAAATGGAAGATTACGTACGGCGCCGACATATCGAAGAAGGTTTCGAATATGTCGGCACTCCGCACATTTCCAAAGAACAGCTTTTCCACACCTCAGGCCATCTGCCGTATTACGCCGATAGCATGTTTGCGCCGTTCAAGGTCGACGAAATTGACTATCGCCTCAAAGCGATGAACTGCCCTATGCACAATCTGATCTTCAAGTCCCGAGGCCGCTCGTATCGTGAGCTGCCACTGCGGTTGTTTGAGTTTGGACATGTGTATCGAGCTGAGAAATCCGGCGTTGTGCACGGCCTGACCAGGGTTCGCGGATTCGCCCAAGACGACTCGCACTCGTATGTCACTGCCGCCCAAGCACCAGATGAGATCCGGCACTTGCTGAAGTTCGTACTTGGACTATTGCGTGATTTCGGGATGAGCGATTTCTATCTCGAGCTGTCCACCCGCGACGAGGATGGAGCCAAAAAGGACAAGTTCATCGGCTCCGATGAGCAATGGCAAATAGCGACCCAAGTACTCGCAGATGTGTGCAGCGAAACCGGCTTAGAGCTCGTTCCGGACCCAGGCGGTGCCGCGTATTACGGTCCGAAGGTGTCGGTGCAGGTCCGCGATGCGATTGGCCGCTCTTGGCAAATGTCGACGATCCAGTACGACTTCAATATGCCTGAGCGTTTCGGCCTGGAATATCAGGCTGCCGACGGAACGAGGCAGCAACCGGTGATGATTCACTCGGCCAAGTTCGGCTCGATTGAACGATTTTTCGGGGTTCTGGTGGAGCACTACGCTGGCGCCTTTCCGGTCTGGATGTCTCCCGTGCAGGTGCTGGGTATCCCTATCTCGGCTGAGCAAGACGATTACATTGACGCCGTCGCGGCCAAGCTACGCGCTGCTGGACTGCGGGTTGAGGTTGACCACAGCGATGACCGGATGCAAAAAAAGGTCCGTAACGCACAGTTGCAGAAGACCCCATTTATGCTCCTCGCCGGTTCCAAAGATACCGAGGCGGACGCGGTGTCATTCCGCTTCCGTGACGGTTCTCAACTCAACGCAATACCTATCGATGACGCAGTCGGACTCATTGAGCGGTGGACGGCAGTCCGCCGCAACGATTCACCGACCGCGCAGGTCGTCGCCGAAATGATCGCAGGTTGAGGAAGTCACGATGAGCGATAACGCTGCGGATTCATTTCATCGCCTCTGGACGCCGTACCGGATGGCCTATATCCAGGGTGCGGATAAGCCCAAGGGGGAGCCCGCGCAGACCGATGATTGCCCGTTCTGTCTCATCCCACAGATGTCGGACAAGGACGGCCTGATTATCGCCCGCGGCAAACACTGTTATGTCGTGCTGAATAAGTATCCGTACAACGCGGGGCATCTTATGGTGCTGCCGTTTCGGCATGTCCCGGAATATGTCGACATCGATCAAAACGAAATCGCGGAGTTTTCGGCATTGACCCAAAAGGCGATGCGAGTCGTGCGGGCGGTAACCGGCGCACAGGGATTTAATATCGGCATGAACCAGGGAGCAGCTGGCGGTGCCGGAATCGCCGCGCACCTGCATCAGCATCTGGTGCCGCGTTGGGGCGGCGACACCAATTTCATGCCGGTCGTCGGAATGACCCGAGTGTTACCCCAGTTATTAGCTGATACCCGGGACCTGCTCGCGCAGCGTTGGGAAGCTCCGGAAGAATAATCCGTGGCAATCCTCGCCCGTTAGTCACGCTCACAGCATCGCCCGTTAGCATGTGCATAATGCTCAACGACTCCCCAGCGCGCGCGTTTTTCGCCCGCCTCTTCGGCCCCATCGGCCGCTGGCTTGGCCGCGCCGGAGTGCATCCTAATGTGGTCACCGTTTTCGGCACGCTAGGAACTGTCGCAGCGTCGATCTTGCTGATTGGTACCGGGCGGTTTTTCGCCGGCTGCATGGCGGTCACATTCTTCGTATTCCTTGATCTGCTCGACGGCGCGCTGGCCCGGGCGACCAACAAGATTTCCAAATTCGGTGCGGTGCTTGACTCGACTGGTGATCGACTCGCTGACGCTGCGATCTTTGGCGCATTGGCCTATTGGTACGGCGTCGGAGATCCTGATCCTGCGTTGCTGATCGCCAGCCTGTTGTGTTTAGTCTTCGGCCAAGCAACCTCGTATGTCAAAGCGCGCTCGGAGGGGATTGGGATCCCATGCAACGTCGGTATCGCAGAGCGCGCTGAGCGGCTCATCGTTGTGCTCGTAGGCATCGGTGTCGCTGGAATCGGAGTCCCGTATGTCCTCGCAATTGCCCTTTGGGTGCTCACCGTGGTCTCGGCATATACAGTCCTAGAACGACTACGCGAGGTGTACCGCCGATCCACCGAAGAGCTGCACGAGCCGGAGTTGCCGTGAACGACACGCTCACAGATCTTGCGTTCGCGGCCGGTTGGGGCGTCCTTCCGCGGCTGCCCACCGGGCTGACGCGCCGCAGCTTCGAGCTGGCTGCTGCTCAAATCGCCCGGAGGCCTGGAGCGTTGGCCCAACTGCGACTGAACCTCAATCAAGCCACCGGAAACCATCTCGAGCCGGCAGCGCTTGGTGAGCTCACCAGGCGAGCATTCGTCTCATACCTTCGTTACTGGCATGAGGCATTCCGAATGCCCTCGACGCCAATAGCCGAAATAATCCAGCGGGCCCAGGTAAGCGGGACCGAGTCGATCGCAGCTGCACAGGTCGAAGGTCGTGGCGTTGTGGTGGCATTGACGCACTCAGGCAACTGGGATGCCGCAGCGGTCTGGGTGACTCACGGACCCCTAGCGATGCCGCTGACCGCGGTCACTGAACGGCTGCAGCCAGAGAGCCTGTACGACCGATTTCGTCGCTACCGTGAAAGCCTCGGAATGCACGTGGTGCCGTTGACCGGCGGGGCTCAACCGCCAGCTGCCGTACTCAAAGCCCACCTGCATGCGGGGCATATGGTGGTGCTGCTTGCCGATCGCAACCTCGCCGGGAGTGGCATCGAAGTCCCACTCTGTGGACGCCGCACGATACTTCCGTCCGGTCCGGCACTGCTCGCGACGCACACGGATGCACTGCTGATCACGCTCGAACAATATTTCACCCCGCACGGCTGGCAGCTGAAGTTCCATCCACCGATTGCAGTGCCATCCGAGGGCCGGTTACGTGCTCG
>JBDTCL010000235.1:0-11742 GCA_039923595.1 Antricoccus sp.
CTTGATCCGCAGATGCGCGTGTACGACATTGTCGCTGAGCCGCTGGTCGCGCAACGCAAATCCTTCACCGATGCCGATATCCACCGCTTGTTACGCGATGTTGGCGTCAACCCTGAAGGGGCAAGTCGCTATCCGCACCAATTCTCAGGTGGTCAACGGCAGCGAATCTCGATCGCTCGTGCGCTCGCACCGGAACCCGCGATCCTCATTGCAGATGAACCGGTGAGCGCGCTGGATGTTTCCGTTCGCGCGCAGGTGCTCAACTTAATAAACGACCTGGTACGCGATCGACAGCTGACGCTGCTATTCGTCTCACACGATCTGAGTGTGGTGCGGCATCTGTGCTCCCGGGTCGCGGTGATGAAGGATGGCGCGATCGTCGAGTGCGAGCCGACCGCGGCCCTGTACGACAATCCAGGCACCGATTACACCCGTCGGTTGATTACGGCGATTCCTACCCTAGCCAAATCACTGGCTGGAGCGACCACCGACAGCCTGCTCGAAACCAATTCGCCCTGCAAACAACAGCTGTAGCCGGACGTACTGTCCTATACAGCTTTGAACCACTGTCAGCTGTTGTTTACAGGGCAACTGAACGGGCCACGACCAGCCAAACACACGACGATTGTGGCTCCTGCACGATGAGGCCGTCGAGTCAGTTTCGGCGCGCGATACGTTGGAGGGCATCGACACTGAGGCGAAACAGGGAGCGACCGGATGACACAGGCAGCATTCGACCAGATGGCATTCGATATCGATAGCGACGCCCTCATCGCATTCACCCAGGAATTGGTCCGAATACGCAGCGTCAACGACCCCGAAGCGGGCACTGCTGAAGGTCAGGCCGCAGCTCTGGTCGAAGCGAAAATGCGGTCCTTCGGCTGGGAGCCCCAGATCTCCGAAGTCGCCCCTGGCCGGCCCAACGTCATCGCCATCATTGATGGCGGGCAATCAGGCCCCACGCTCATGTTCGAGGGTCACACCGACGTGGTGACCGAGGGTGAAATCACCGAATGGTCCTTTGACCCCTACGGCGCCGAGATTCGCGACGGCAAGCTCCTCGGTCGTGGCAGCGCCGATATGAAATCTGGAGTTGCCGGAATGATTTTTGCTGCGCGCGCGATGCAGACCGCGGGTCCGTTTCCGGGACGGATCATCGTCGGCGCACTCGCCGATGAGGAAGGCATGATGCTTGGCGCAAAGGCATTTGCGGCCACCCCACTCGCCAAGGAGGTCGATGGGGCAATCATCTGCGAGCCTGAGGACGGCGAGGTCTGCAATGTCTCCAAGGGCGCCATCCGGTTGCGGATCCAAATCACCGGCAAGATGGCCCACGGCGCGATGCCGCAGCACGGTCGCAACCCGATCCCGGTGGCCGCAGCCATTGTCGGAGATCTTTTGCGATTGGAAAAATCTCTTAATCAAACACACGGCACGCACCCCCTCCTAGGCGACAACTACATCACTCCAACCGTGATTGCCGCGAATACTTTTGCTCAAATCAATGTCATTCCGCGCCGGTGCGAGTTCGCGGTCGATATCCGTACGACGACCGATATCGATCACGAAACCCTCATCAACCGCATCCACGCACTCATCGACAAGGCCGCGACTGCGCAAGAGTGTGCGGCGAGCATGGAGATAGTCGACGATCGGCCACCAGTGGACACTCCTCGCGAGTCGTCGGTCGTAGCGGCGCTATTCGCAGCTCATCGCGCAGTCGTCGGCGCAGATCCTCAATATGGCGGCGTTCCAGGCACTACCGACGGCACGATTCTCACCCGAGATGCAAAAATTCCGACCGTCGTTTATGGGCCCGGCGACAAATGGATCGCCCACCAAGCGAACGAGTGGGTCGCGGTCAAAGACATCGTAAGTTTTGCCCATGTGTATGCCGAGGCAGCACACCGATTCTTGACATCGAAGGAGAACTAGCAGTGGATTTCCAGTTTCCCGCGGGGCTCCCCATCGGCGATCGATGGGTCGAACCCGCAGGTACCGAAGATGTGACCTTTCCATTCGACGGAAGCAGTATCGGCCGGTCACCAGTGGGAAGTATCGAACTGGCCCAGCGCGCGCTCGACGAGGCAGTCGCTGTTCGTCCGCAGATGGCGGCCGTGCCCTCGCATGCACGAACCAAAGCATTGCTCGCAGTTCGCGATGCGATTGAGGCAAACTTGGACCATTTCGAGCAGTTGCTCGTCCTGGAGACGGGCAAACCACTCATCGACTGCAAGGTGGAAACTAGTCGCTCGTTACTCACCTTTGCCACCGCGGCCGAAGAAGTTTCGCGGATTCACGGCGAAACTGTGCCGTTGGATGTCTCTGCCTCAGGTGAGGGACTGATCGGTTACTGGATTCGGAAGCCGATCGGTGTCGTGATTGGCATTACGGGCTTCAACTACCCGCTGTTGCTAGCGGCGCACAAGCTCGCACCAGCGATAGCCGCTGGCTGCCCCATCATCATCAAGCCCCCACCGCAGGCGCCACTGGCGACGATCTGGCTCGTCTCGTTGCTACGAGATGCCTTGGTAGCTGTTGGGGCACCGGCATCGGCCGTACAACTGGTTTCTGGTGGACCTGACGTGGGTGAAGCGCTGGTCACCGACCCGAGGATCGGCTGTGTCTCGTTCACCGGATCAGCAGCTGTCGGTCATCACATCGCCCGCGCGGCGGCACCGCGCAAGGTGGTGCTTGAGCTCGGTGCTAACGCCGCACTCGTCGTTGCCGAGGACGCCGATCTGGATGCCGCGGCCGATGCAGTCGTCCGTGGCGGGTATTACGCGAATGGCCAAGCGTGCATTAGCGTGCAACGGCTGATTGTCGTGCAGAGTGTGCTCGAAGATTTCGCCGCTCGACTGATTCCAGCGCTGGATCGCGTCGTGGTCGGCGACCCCCGTTCGCCAGAGACCAGGGTCGCCGCGCTGATCGACGAGGGGTCGACCACCCGCGTCCAGTCGTGGATCGAATCAGCCGTTAACAGCGGCGCTCAGGTGCGTTACGGCGGCGGCGTACAGGATCGAACTGTCCGGCCTACGTTGCTGAGCGACGTACCGGACGGTGCGGACGCATGGGACCAAGAAATCTTTGGCCCGGTGGTCGCGATGCGCTCGGTACCGGACGTCGACGCCGCAATCGCCGAGGTGAACCGCTCACGATATGGCTTGCACTGCGCCATTTTCACCTCCTCGCTGGCTACAGCATTTGATGCGATTGACCGCATTGAAGCAGGAGGCGTAGTGGTCAACGAAGTGCCAGGCTTCCGCAGCGACATCGCGCCATACGGCGGCGTGAAGGATTCTGGCATTGGCCGCGAGGGCCCACGATTTGCGATCGACGAAATGACTGTCACTCGAATGGCCACCATCAGAGCCCGAACCGGCCACTAACGATCAAAGGAGCAACACATGGAGTACGGGAAGCTATTCGACCTGACCGACAAGCATGTCGTGGTGGTCGGTGGTGGCAGCGGTATCGGCGAGGCATCGTCGTTGGCCCTGGCCGCGTATGGCGCGCGCGTAACTGTTGCAGATCGCGACCTCGCCGCCGCTGAAGCCACCTGCGCACAGGGAGACGGCCTGAGCGCGTACTCCCTCGACGTGCTCGATGATGCGGCGATCGCCCGCGCAGCAGCAGAGCTCGGGGATGTCGACGCACTGGTCTTCACCGCCGCAACGAACGTCCGTAAGCGGGTCCTGGACTACACCTCTGAGGAGTTCGACCGAGTTATCGCGCTCAACTTGCGCGCGTCGTTCACCCTAATTCGTGAGTTCGGAGCTCCGATGGCGGCCCGTGGCAGCGGCAGCATCGTCGGATTCTCATCCATCCGCGGCACTGTTGTCGAGCCAGGCCAATCGGTTTACGCGGCGAGCAAGGCCGGTCTTGTACAGCTATTACGCACCGCAGCTGCCGAGCTCGGCCCGCAAGGCGTGCGATGCAACGCGATCGCACCCGGCCCGGTCGACACACCGCTGACCAAGCAACTGCAAGACAACACCGAGTGGCGAGATGCGTACGCCAACAAGAGCGCATTTGGTCGTTGGGCGCAGCCAATCGAAATGGCTGGTGCGGTTGTGTATCTGTGCAGCGACGCCTCATCATTTGTCACCGGTGCGGTCATTCCGGTTGATGGTGGCTGGACCGCAATTGATGGACGTTTCGATCCCCCGAACTAACCGTGCGGCAACGCCCAGCAGCACAGGTACCATTTCTTGCTAACCACTGGCAGGACGAGGGCGGACCCATGGCACAGACGTATCACGACATTCTCGAATCAGCGAGTGCGCGCGGCGACAAAACATTCTTCCACGGCGTCCGCGCGGGCAGCACTGACCTCATCCCGACGAGCTATGCGCAAATCAACGACCGCAGCAAGGCAATCTCGCATGGATTACTCGCCCGGGGTTTGAAAGCTGGGGACCGGATCGCAATCGCTGCACCAAATTGCACCGAATGGTTAGAACTCTATTTCGGTGCTGTTCGAGTCGGACTCGTGGTGGTGACACTCAATGTGCGCTATCGAGCGACCGAATTGACGTACATGCTGAACAACTCCGGCGCGAAACTCGTGGTGAGTGCAGTCAGTGATGCTGATTTCGATTTCGAGGAGTTCTATCGTAGCGAGGCAAGCAACTTCCCCACTGTGGAAGCGGTGTACTTCATCGGTGCTGCTAACCCAGAGTACGATTTCAGCCGACTGTCGGCGACAGGCGATGGGCAGCTCCCGGAGCCCCAGCCGGATGATCCGGCGGTCATCCTCTATACCTCCGGCACCACCGGCAGACCCAAAGGGGCGACATTGACCCACCGCAGTCTGCTGACTGCAGCTCAAGCGCAAGTCGAGCACACGGGCCTGACAAATCGTGACGTCACGGTGTCCGCGATGCCGCTCAATCACGTCGGTGGGATCACCTGCGCAATTGGCACTACGCTCATCAGCGGGAGCGAAATCGTTCTGCTGCCGGCATTCTCACCGGCCACCAGCATTGCGGCGCTCGCCAGGTACGGTGGGACTGGCTTCGGCGGAGTCCCCACGATGTGGACCCTCGTCCTCAACGATCCGGCATTTGAGCGGCTCGATCGTGCCCGGCTGACGCGTGCCGTCATCGGCGGCTCCAATGCCGACCCGGCGTTGTGCGCGCGGATTGTTCAAGCCCTGCCGAACGCGAATTTGGTCAATCTGTATGGACTTTCGGAGTGTTCTGGCGCCGCGATCATGTCAGCGACCAACGATGATCTGAACACCGTTTCTGAGTCGATCGGGATACCTATCCCCGGCGTCGAAGCTCGAATCTCAGGTGCCGCTGGAGAACCCGGGGAATTAGAAATCAGGACCGCAAGCGTTGCCGCCGGATACTGGGAGCTGCCAGAACAGTCAGCAGAAACATTCGGCAATGATGGTTGGCTGCGCACCGGCGACATCGCGACGATCGACGAAACTGGGCATGTCAGGTTGCTTGGTCGGGCTAAGGAAATGTACGTCCAAGGCGGCTACAACGTGTACCCCGTCGAGGTGGAGAACCTGCTAGCCCACCATCCCGACGTCATGATGGTGGCTGGAATCGGTGTGCCCGATCCGGTGCTGGGTGAGGTGGGGCGCTATTTTGTGATTCCTGCAGACGGTTCCGCGCCCAGCGCGATTGATCTGATGAACTACTGCCGCGAACGATTAGCCAGCTATAAAGTGCCGCGGCAGATTGTCTTCGTTGATCAACTGCCCATGACACCGGCCGGCAAAATCCAAAAGGCCACCCTCAAGCAGATGTCTGCCGAGGACTGAACCTCACGTCCGTCGTTCTCGCAGCATTTACCTCGGCGAACGGCGGCGGACGATCAGCAGTCCGCACACGCCACCGATGATGAACATCGCCGCCAGTGCGGCCCAGACCGGTATCGAAACCAGTGGCACGATGACCCGAATCCGCACCTTTTGATGGTTCTCGGCGATGAACACGATCGCCAGGATCGCCAAGACCACCGCAAAATGTGCGGGTACTTGAGGCTTTGCGTTTCGCAGGTGTTGAGGGGAAAGAAGTGTTGGTCACAGTCTGCTCCGCTCGCAATACTTGCCTAGTCCGCAGCTGGGTTTTGCTCGGTCGCAAGACAGCTGAGGATCGGATTGCCCAACAGTAACCAGGTAAGCACGATGCGGGGACTATCAAGACCAGATAGTTCTCAACTATCGGACGTCAAGGCCCGCGATCAATAACCTTCACAACAACCCACCGATGCTTGCCGATCTTGCGGGCCCGCGCAAATTCCGCATCGTCAAACGTGGACAGTGACCCGTGGTAAAGAAATCCTGCTGGTACCGCGTTCGCAGGCTCCGGATAACCCTCGACCGTCCCACCACCGAGACCGGCAACTAATTCAAGTGATCCGGCCAGTGCCGCGGCAAAGACTCCCTGCCGCCGATGCCCTTTACCCACAAAGGCGCACCCGATTCGCCAGTCCGGCAAGCTGATCAGCTCGCGTTCATACACGGCACGGTTCTTGATTCGGGCAACTTCGGCGGGGGCACCAAATTGGCACCAGCCCACACAATCGTCACCGTCAAAGACGAGGGCCGCGTGCGCTGTACCCGCTCGCACTCGACTCAACTTGCGGTCGCGCTTAGTCGGCGCCGTATCTGTCTTGTCGCCGCCCTCGGGATGAAAGCCCATACACCAACAACCGCCAAAGATGCCGTTATTCGCCAGCACGAGCGCCTCAAAAGCGGGCCATGTCGACTCGTTCAGAGCATCGATCGAATAACCCCGGTCAGTCATCATCTGAGAATCACGCGGTCGCGGCGTTCATCGGCGCGATGCCATAACTCAACCCATTGATGCAACGGTTGATAGCCGAACCCAGCAACCCGGCCGAGGCCGCAGCCAGGATGGACTGAGCGCAGACTCCGTCGATTGGACACCCAATCGTCCACCACCGCCGCCGGTAGCAACGGTCGTGTCATTGGCCTTGGCGGATCTGCCGCACAAAGCGGCCGGTTCCCCGGCCGATATCGCAGCGGCCGTATATCTGGTATCAGACTGTCGACAAGGACAGCTATCTCAAGGATCAAACCGTCGATTTCCACGCCTTGCCCCGCGAGGCATTCGAGGCACCACATCACGTACCCGGAACTCTATTTCCAGCGGGCCGCGGAATGGCCCACGGCCGGCCTGCGCTGAGAGCAGTTCGCGGCTCGTTAGCGGTGCTCTGCCAGACTGGTGGGTATGACCGATCAAGACGCTGCGCGTGATGCTTTCTTTGCCGAATTGGAGGCGGTACCGATGCCGCCTTCGGTGCCGAATGGGATGCGCTTTGAGCTATTGCGGGCCCGGATCAAACCTGGCAAGGAAGCCCGGATGACCGAGTGGATGGCGATGCTGCACGAGCGTTACCAGGAGTGCCTCGACGTGCTCCCGGCCGAGCGGATGGCCTTCGAGAGCACCTTCCGCCATACCGATGCTGATGGCTCCGTCTGGATTTACCATCTCAGTCTGTATGGCGGGAATGGCTCAGAACTCGACGAATCGAACTCGGTGAGTGAGGCGCACGCCACCTTCTCTCGCGAATGCAAGGAACCTGGCTGGCAGATTCTGCGACCAGAGTTGCTGCTGATCCCCAACGAGGTTCGCGACGCCCTGACCCACGCCGGTTCCGGACAACTCTGACGTAGGTTGTCAGACATGGCTTCGATCATCGGGTGTTACATATGGGCCGCGTAACTAGCCGGCATCCGGTGGTGTCGATTATCGACGGTGCCTCGACGCAGACCACCGACACGCTCGTAGTCGAAGAACCACTTGAAATTCGAATCAACGGCGAGCAATTCAGTGTCACAATGCGCACGCCCGGATCGGACTTCGAACTCGCTCAGGGTTTCCTGCTCACCGAAGGCATCGTGCGCCACCGCGAGGACATCTCAACGATTCGCTATTGCGATGGCACCGACGATGACGGGCGTAATACCTACAACCTGCTCGATATCGCTCTTGCGATCGATTTACCGCCCCAGGCCCGAAACGCGCAACGAAACCTATACACCACCTCGTCCTGCGGTATTTGCGGCAAGGCATCTCTGGATGCGGTGCTGACCACGAGCCATTTCTCGCTCACGGATGAGAGGACCACCATCGCCGCGGGTCAGATCTTGGCGATGCCAGATCGATTGCGTGCCGCACAACGCATTTTTGACAGCACCGGTGGTCTACACGCTGCCGGCCTATTCACCACATCTGGCGAGTTGCTCGTTGTCCGCGAAGACATTGGGCGGCATAATGCGGTCGATAAAGTCATTGGCTGGGCACTGGAATCAGGTCGCGTACCACTGCACGGACAGACGCTTATGGTCAGTGGACGCGCGTCCTTTGAGCTGGCGCAGAAGGCGATCATGGCCGGAATCCCTATCCTCGCTGCCGTATCTGCCCCGTCGTCACTCGCGGTCGATCTCGCTCGCGAAGCAGGACTGACGATCGCCGGGTTTGTCCGGGGCGGCCGGATGAATATCTATAGCCACAGTGAACGGATCGTCTAGTTGCCATGCGCAGTTGATTACCAACCGCGCAGGTCCACCGGCCATTGCTCCAAAACTTCTGAGCCCCTGAAGGTGTGCATCGTTTCGTGCCGCGCGATCGTGGGATCAATGTGCGCCGGGGTCACGCGTAGGCGGTCACCCACTGCGACCGAGTCGTGGGGGACAAAGACCAAATGCTCATCGGCGACGAACATGACATCGCCATTAGTCACCGTCGGATTGCCGTGGTCCATTCCTTGCGCCTTAAGCCCGACATCGAGTACGGCCCATTTCGGTGACACGGAAATAACCGTACCGAGAATCCAGAATGCCTGCACAAAAGGAAACCCAAGCTTGCCATAGTCCGTGTCCATAAGCACATACGAACCCGCCTGGATTTCATTCGCCCACGTATTCGATTGATACGTCCCGGTGCCTCCTGAGGTCACCAGCTCGCCACCCGCTGCCTCATGCGCGCGCAACAAGATCGACAACGCCTCTTCGGTTCGCTGCAGCTTCAGCTCGGGCGGTTGCACCATCATCAGGTGGCCTTCGTAGCCCATGACGCCGCGTACTTCAAGTCCTGCTGATCGGGCGCGATCGGCCAGTCGGCCCGCGTCCGCGACATCGCAACCGCAGCGCGGTAGTCCGATATTGACGTCGATCACGACTTCGCGCACGCCGCCTGCGACGGCGGCTGCGATGGTCTGCTCAGAGTCCACCGCGGCGGTAACGCGCGTACCTGCCTCGACCAACGCACCGAGTCGGCGCATATCGAGCACTTCGTTCGCAAGCAGCAGGTCCTCGCCAAGACCGGCAGCAGCCATGCCCTCGACCTCACGGATCGTGGCGCAGGTGAAGCCGGTATGACCCAGCTCGTACTGCCGCTGGGCGATTGACGTGCACTTGTGCGCCTTGACATGCGGTCGTAGCTTGCGCCCTGGAATTGCTTCGGACATTGCAGCAAGATTGCCCGCAAACAGATCCTCATCGACGATGAGTGCTGGAGTCTGCAAATCCGCGAGAGTAGTCATGACTGGACTCTAACGCGCAGTGTCGCCGACGCTACGTGCAAGCCACGACATGCACGGACCTGCGGTAGGTGTACCCACGCTCGTGTGCACCAGCGTGGGTATTTGTACCGCAGATCGACGTGTTGGTGCCCGAGACTTGTCCGATGATCATCCGATCACACCGTCGTTAATGATCTCGAAGACTCACTGCGCGTCCGACAACCCAAGAAGTAGGCCTGCAGGCCGATCGACACTGCTATGTACAGCAGGATTGATGCTGAATCGAATGGACTTGTTACCACCGATTTCTCGCCGAATATGGCCGGGACCCCGGCGGCAATAGCAAGGTGAGCAGTCAACGCGACCATCCACCAGAGGAAGGTTCTTGCATTTCCACGACGCAGCCACTGACCCGAATCGTTTTGCCACAATCGCATCGACCGCGCCCTAGGAAGCGCGATCACACCGGCAACGAACAAACCGAGCAGCATTGCGAACGCCTGCGCGAACGAGATACTCGGATGTTTGATCGCATAGTCGACGGTCTCGTAAAGCCCGATCGCAGCCAATATGAAATAGATCCGCATGCCGCTGTCGGCACTGCGCGTCGCAAACTGCCGATAAATAACCAGGCAGGCTACCGCTGCGATGATCACGATATTTGAAATCCCGGTGAATGACATAGCTCCAGATTGCCGCGCAGGCCCCCGGTGCCGAATCAACCCGTGGGTTGATATCGGGTTGAATTCGTCGTTTCGCGCACCCGCCGATACCGCTGAGCGATACGGTAACCGGGTGAAGAAGGTGCGCTGGGACCAGTTCGCCATCTCGCTGCTGATAAGTGTCGTACTTGTCGTTCTGCTTATGGTGGAGACAATCCATCCGTCGCAGCCGGCGCTTGGCGGGTGGCACGTGATCGTCGCGTGGCCGATCGCGCTCTTCATGGTGGCCGCACTGCTGCGGACTCGATTCCTGGCCGCAGATGGCAGCAGGCGATCACAGCTCACCTTTAACATCCTGACGGTTTTTGCAAGTTCGCTAATGCTGATTGCGCTGCCTAGCGACAACCTGATTTGGGTCCCGTTCTGCGGTGCGGCATTCGCTGCTCAGGCTGCACTTGATATGTGGCTGCGAGCGGTCCTGCTCTTGCTGCCACTGGGCTCAGTCATCGGTGTCACCACGTGGCTCGGCTCTGATTCGGTCACCATTGTCTTGAATGGTTCGATATGCGTCGGCGTATTCGCACTTGTGCGCGTTCGAGAACAGCAGCGCGAAACCGAAGAACTCGCCCGTACTCAACGCGAGGTCATTGCTCGCGAACGCGCCCGAGCCGAAACCTTTGCACCGCATCGTACGGTCGCCGCAGACCTGCACGACGTCCTCGCTCATACCCTGAGTGGGCTCATCGTGACTCTGCAAGGAGCGACGCTCGCCGTCCGGCAACAAAACGCGTCAACAGATCTGACCGAACGACTCGCCACTGCCACGGCCCTCGCCCGTGACGGATTGCGCGAGGCACGTGACGCGGTCGAGAATCTGCATCCTGATGTCGTTGCGCGAGATCACGACCTCGCAGCGTGGCTGGCGCAAACAGTGACCCGGTTGCAACAGGTCGCCGGGCTGCGCATTGAAGTGCGCGGCTCGGCCACCGACATCCCCGCAGAATGGCGCGACATGGCGCGCTCCGTACTCATGGAATCACTCACGAACTCGATGAAACACGCGATCGGCGTACCAGTGATTGTCAGGTTCATTACGGGTTCTGACCTGGGTTTAGATGTCTTATCAGCCGGTGATGTCGCCTCCTTCACCGACGTTGATCATCCCAGCGGTGGTCACGGTCTCGGCGGACTTGCAGCGCGCGTTGCCGTTCGCGGCGGAACCTTTAGCTATGGTCGGCAAGCAACAGGGTTCATCGTTAGCATGCGGTGTCCAATTGAGGAAACGGCATGACGACAGTAGTGATCGCCGATGATCAAACCGTCGTGCGCGAAGGTCTGCGATCGATGTTGTCGATGTTGCCGGGTATCGAGGTCCTCGGGGTTGCTGCGAGTGCTGAATCGGCCCTCGAGCTGGTAGCAGAAACCGATCCTGACGTACTGCTCACCGACCTTCGGATGCCTGGAATCGGCGGAATAGCAGGAATCCGTCGTTTGATCGCATCCGGTGCTCGCTAGCAGGAAAACTTTCGGGTCGCGCACCAGCGCACGCCCCAGCGCCACCCGCTGGCGC
>JBDTCL010000236.1:0-2639 GCA_039923595.1 Antricoccus sp.
TGCTGCCGTCAGCGTAGGCTGCAGCCACAACCCGCACCACGTTGCCTTTGATCGACGAAGCGTATGAAGATCCCTTCATCACACTTGCCGCGGGATAACCGGCTGGAATCTTGCCGTCAAGAAGCAAATTGTTCACATTCCCGGTGCCATCCGTATCAACCAACGACTTCAGCTTCGTAGCGGCATCGGCAGAGTCCATGGCGATATCGGCCGCGGCGACCACAATCTGCTTGCCATTTGCTTCGGTGAGGTAGAGCCCGCGAGTCAGGGTGGCGCATCCTTGCTGTTGAAGAAATGCTTGAACTTTTCCAAAGGCGAATGTCGCGCATTTATCGGTTTGATCAAAGGCACCCTGGTTATACGCAAGATCGCCGGATTTTTGCGGGCCGTTGCTGGCCGCTGCACTCGCTGCCCCACTGGTCGGACTTTTAGCGCTGGCCGAGCCGCTATCGGCCGGCGCGGACACACTGTTGCTGGATGAAGATGAAGCAAAAAGCGCCCGGCCACCGAGAATGACCAAGAGTGCAATGACCAACAGCACCGCGGCGCCAGCCAGCCACTTCAGCGGGCTACCACCGTCTCTGACCTCAGCCCCTGCTTCATCAAAAATATCGGCAGCTCCCGCTGACGATTGCAGTTTTTCACTTTCGTGAGATGGCACCTGCACACTCAACGGCCGCGGCAGCGCGACGACTCGCTCTCGTGGCGCGGTGTCAGTTAACGCCGAGGCTGAGTAATGCCCTGCTCCCACCACCGCAGGATCGGCTGCGGTACCTCGCAGGACATATGGAGAGTACGGGAATCCCTCGTTAGTCACTGCCTCGACCGGGATTGCAGTGGTATCGAAGCCGAGGATTCGCAGCGCCGCGAGAAGATCGGCACTGGTCCAAAGTTGTTTTAGGCCGCCGCCGGTCTGGGTGGTCGCGCGGCTAATACCGTCGATCAAGTCGGCCTCGACCAGTCGAACCACGATCACGCCACTACTACGCTCGTTCTCCGGTTGAGCGACTCCAGAGACACTGCCGGTCACAGCGATGAGCGACTGCACGTAGCCCGGATCGATACCGCCGCGCAACACCAGTTGCGCGATCGCCTTCACTGCGCCATCAACCTGGCCGATCGGATTGCTGCCGACACCTTGCAGCTGCGCCATCTGACCGCCGACAGTCCAGGCGCCTCGGTGAGGTGCAAAGAGGTATCCCGGCGTTCCGTTGACCTGCTGGACACCAATGACCGCCATCCCCTCAGGGGTGAAGGTCACCGCATGGACCGGTCCATAGCTTTCTAACCGCTCATTGATGACGACGACACCGGCATAGCGCCGATCCCCCGGACCGAGCGCCTGCATAGCTTGAGAAAACTGCTCGACCGCGTCATCCGGAGCGGAGCCACGCGTCAGAACCAGCACACAGGCTCCCTCATTGGGTTGATTCCTGCAATCGTTCAAGAATGATCGTACGCACCAAAGCGGCATCTGCCTGGCCGCGGGTGGATTTCATCACCGCCCCCACGAGGGCGCCTGCTGCCTGGACTTTGCCATCCCGAATTTTTGCAGCGATATCGGGATTAGCCGTGATGGCCTCGTCGACTGCTGCGCCGAGCGTGTCGGTATCAGAAACGACCACCAGTCCCCGGTCGTGCATCACTTGCTCGGGGTCACCTTCACCAGCGAGAACCCCATCGAGGACCTGCCGGGCTAATTTATCGTTGATCTCGCCGGCGCGGACTAACTGCGCGATCTGCGCTACCTGGGCGGGGGTAATAGTCAACTCGTCGAGGTCGATCCCGGAATCATTCGCTCGTCGGGCAAGATCGCCGGTCCACCATTTGCGAGCCTCCGCGGCACTGGCGCCCGCAGCGATCGTCTGCGCCATCACGCCGAGCGCGCCGGCGCCGATAAGAGCGCTCATCTCAGGGTCAGATAGGCCCCAATCAGACTGCAAACGCGCCTCGCGCGCGGCCGGCAATTCTGGAAGTTCCGCCTTCAGCCGTGCCACATACTCAGCGGCCGGCGCCATCGGCACAAGATCCGGCTCAGGAAAGTACCGATAGTCCGTGGCCTCTTCTTTGCTCCGGCCGCTGGTGGTTTGTCCGGAATCCTCGTGGAAGTGGCGGGTCTCCTGCATGATTGAGCCGCCGCCATCGAGGATGGGAGCCTGCCGAATGATTTCTGATCGAATGGCCCGTTCGATTGACCGAAGTGAGTTGACATTCTTGGTCTCGCTGCGAGTTCCCATTTCAGCGCCCGGTTTGTTGAGCGAGAGGTTCACGTCGCACCGCATCGAGCCTTGCTCCATCCGTACATCAGAGATGCCCAACTCCCTGCAGATCTCGCGCAACGCCGTGGCGTAGTTGCGCGCGACCTCGGCCACATGCTCCCCGGTGCCAGCGATTGGCCGGGTCACGACCTCAACGAGCGGGATACCGGCGCGGTTGAAATCGACCAGGGAGTGCGTCGCTCCCTGAATTCGGCCGGTGGCACCGCCCACATGCAACGACTTGCCGGTGTCCTCCTCGAGATGCACTCGCTCGATATCGACGCGGTACTGCCTGCCTTCGACGGTGACATCAAGGTAGCCATCCACGCAGAGCGGCTCGTCGAATTGGCTTGTCTGGAAATTCTTGGGCATATCGGGATA
>JBDTCL010000237.1:0-2959 GCA_039923595.1 Antricoccus sp.
GACAAGATCACCCTGGCGTTGGCGCCGCTGGTGGCGACAATGGGTGCGGTCGTTCCGCAGCTAAGTGGCCGGGGGCTTGGCCATACCGGGGGCACCCTGGACAAGCTGGAATCCATTCCCGGCTGGCGCGCGGATCTGACTGAGCAGGAATTTCTGGAAACCTTGCGAACCGTCGGTGCGGTCGTCTGCGCTGCCGGCGAGGACCTTGCTCCTGCTGATCGCAAGCTCTATGCGCTACGAGATGTGACCGCCACTGTTGAAAGCATCCCGCTGATCGCAAGTTCGATTATGAGCAAGAAGATCGCTGAAGGTGCTGATGCTCTGACTTTGGATGTCAAGGTTGGCAGCGGGGCGTTTATGAAGGATATTGACGACGCCAGGATTCTTGCCCGCACGATGGTTGAACTCGGCAGCGCCCACGGAGTGACGACGTCGGCATTGCTCACTGACATGACAAGCCCACTCGGTCGAAGTGCGGGAAACGCACTCGAAGTCACCGAAGCTCTTGAAATCCTTGCCGGCGGCGGTCCGAGTGATGTCGTAGAACTCACAGTCGCTTTGGCCCAGCGGATGCTGAGCGCGGTGGGAATAGCGGGTGACCCTGCTCAGGTCCTGGCCAGCGGGGCAGCGATGGACACCTGGCGCGCAATGATCAGGGCTCAAGGCGGCGATCCGCTCGCGCCCCTTCCCACGGCGCGTCACCGCTACGAGATCCGTGCGGAGCAGGCAGGGGTGCTGCAACGTCTCGACGCTTTGGCGGTGGGCACCGCCGCGTGGCGCCTCGGCTCTGGGCGAGCACGCAAAGAGGATTCGGTCAGCGCAACCGCCGGAGTCACCTGGTCAGCAGCGGTCGGCGAACAGGTCCACGCTGGTCAGCAGATACTGACGCTTCATTGCGATGATGAAACGCGGCTGCCGCGCGCGCTCGATGCGCTCGTTGATGCCTACACCGTCGTAGCCGCACAGGTGTCAGATTCGACTAGACAATCGCAGCCATCGCGGGTGTTGGAATGTATTGAGGTGCCGTGAGACGGGCTCAGTTGATTTGACAAGATAGTCCTCATGCCAGAGCTCGCTATTCAAACCCGCGGATTAGTGAAGTCATATAGTTCGCGCGATGGCGGCGAGCGCAAAAGCAAGCAAAATCGGCTCTTCAATGCCGTCGACGGGCTCGATCTAGACATCATCCACGGCGAGATATTCGGTTTGCTGGGACCAAACGGCGCTGGCAAGAGTACGACCGTTGAAATGCTCGAGGGTTATCGGGACCGCACAGAAGGCTCGATCTCGGTGCTTGGTGAAGATCCGCAGCGACCATCAGCGACCTGGCGCTCAAAAATCGGCATTGTGCTGCAGTCTACAAAGGACCTGTCCTCGTTGACGGTTCGAGAGTCCCTGGCAACATTCGCCGCCTCATTCGCCGAACCCCGGCCGATTGACGAAGTGATCGAACTGATAGGCCTGACTGACAAGGCTGATACCAGGGGCTCATCGCTATCTGGTGGATTGCGCAGGCGACTTGACGTTGGTCTTGGGATCATCGGCAATCCGGAGCTGCTGTTTCTTGACGAACCGACCACGGGCTTCGACCCAGATGCGCGACGTCAGTTCTGGGCATTGATCCAATCACTAAATGCCCAAGGCACCACAATCTTGCTGACTTCGCATTATCTTGATGAGGTCGAATACCTGGCGCACCGAGTTGCCGTCATCACTAAAGGCCAACTTGTAGCGCTCGACACCCCAGATCGGCTCGGTGGCAGGCAGGGGGCTAAGGCGGTGGTGTCCTATCGAGATACCCACGGCGCACCTATCCGTATCGACACCGATGAGCCGACCAAGGTAGTCGCCGATCTGGCCGCGCTGTACGGCGAGCTCGCCGAACTCACGATCAAACGCCCATCCTTAGAAGATGTATATCTCGACATGATTGGACGGGACCTCGATGAGTGAGCACGACGCGGTCGCAATGACGACCGTTTCCCGGCGCAAAGGCACCATCCCATCGTTGGGTGCGGTGACGCTCTCTCGGGTCAAGGCTGAGTTTCTAGCGTTCTTCCGGCAACGCGAATCGGTCGTTTTCACCCTCGCCTTCCCGGTTCTGCTGCTGGTGCTGTTTGCGGCAATCTTTGGGGGCCAAAATGTCGCTAAGGGGGTGCCATTTACCCAGTACTTTCTCGCTGGCATGATCGCTGCTGGCTTGATGTCAAGTAGCTTCCAGAGCCTTGCGATTCAGATCCCCATTGAACGCGATGACGGCCTGCTGAAGCGCCTGCGTGGTACCCCGACACCCAAGGCTGCCTACTTCCTCGGCAAAGTGGTGCTCGTTCTTGGAATCGCACTTATTTCTACAGTGATCATGCTGATTATCGGCATGATCGCCTATGGCATCAGTCTGCCGCCGAATATTGGTCACTGGGCGGTCTTTTTTGGAATTTTGATTCTCTCGGTCGCGGCGTGCACCTTGCTCGGGATCGCCTTTTCGTCACTGCCGCGCAACGGCTCCAGCGCACCGGCCATGGTGACTCCGATAGCGCTAATCCTGCAGTTCATCTCAGGAATCTTCCTGCCATTTACGACGCTGCCGCATTGGCTGCAGCAGGTCGGCGCGGTCTTCCCGCTGAAATGGATGGCTCAGGGCCTGCGTTACAGTTTTCTACCCGATCGGGCAAAACTGGCCGAAGCTGCGCACGAGTGGGAGATCGGAAAGGCCTTTCTATTCATCGGCCTGTGGGCGATTGCAGGACTGGTTCTGTGCCTGCTCACCTTCCGCTGGCGCAGCAAGGCAGATGGTTAAGCAATGAAAATCACTGAGGACCTAATCGCTGCGCTACCCAAGGTGCTACTGCACGATCACCTCGATGGTGGCCTGCGGCCAGCGACGATCATTGAACTGGCCGATCAATTTGGCTACCGGCAGTTACCTACTGACGACGTCGCTGGCCTTGGCAGGTGGTTT
>JBDTCL010000238.1:0-9530 GCA_039923595.1 Antricoccus sp.
CGTCCTACTTCATGAAGTCGCCGCCAGAGCAATATGATGACTCGACAGCTCGCGATGCTGTTGACAAATTCATTCGCGGCGAACTAGACCGCTAACGATACCAACCGGGCAGCAAATCCGAAGGCGTCCCTCAGCCCGTCCTGAGCAGAGGGACGTTCCTTTGGCCCGGGGTTGCTGATGACGTAGCCCGGCCGCCCTTTTTCGTCGGTCCCGGCCGGACGGTACACGCAGCAGCGGTACCGGCCACGAAGATCACCAGCAGTCACGCGCAGACAATTCGGTGCATCTTGGTGACTCCTGTCGTCAAACTTCCGCAATGGCCGATTACGACGATCATCCGTGCTTGTGCAGCGTGGGCATGATGATTTGTTGGATCTGACGTCGGCTCGGTATTGGCGGTTCCATACGATGGAGAAATGTCCGATCCCCTCGCGCCGCCGACGCCGCAAAGCTACGCACCGCCAATCGCCACAGCCGAGCAGTGGCATGCAGCACTTGCCGTCGTGCTGGCCAAGTCTGGTCGCTTTGCCGACGGCGACGATCCGGCAACGACGCCCGCGCTGTTGACCAAAAAAACCATTGACGGCATCGCGATCACGCCGCTGGCAGGCACCGAGATCGCTCGCCAGCTTCGCTCAACCCCATCCGGCTCGGCTGCGACCCGCGGCCCAATCGCGACCCAAGATCGGGGACCGGGTGACGTTCCCGGGTGGGACTTGCGGGTGCCCGTCACCGACGTCGAAACCGCGGCCCATGCTGCCGACGAGCTCAACGGTGGCGCCAACTCACTGCTGGTCACCGTGCGTCCTGGAGCTCTAGATGAAGCTCAGTTTGCAGCACTGCTCACTGAGGTACTTCTTGACGTGGCCCCGATCGTGCTGGACACCGATCGACCCGCGACGGTCGGGCAGCAGCTAATCGATGCAGCGGTTTCGCAAGGAATTGCGCTGCATCCCGACACGAACTTCGGCGTGGACCCGATAGGTGAATTGCTGCTGACTGGTCGTCGGGACCTCGACGAGCAAGTCGCGACCGTCGCAGAACTCGCCAGCAGCGCGGGAATTCGTGGATTCATCGTCGACGCGACGATCGTGCACGATGCCGGCGCGGGCGAAGTTCTGGAACTCGGCTATGCGACGGCTGCTGGAGTGGCTCTGCTCCGAAAGTTGGATGAGGTCGGCTACCGGCCGGAGCAGGCTGCGAAGCTGATCGAATTTCGGTATGCGGCGACGGATCAACAATTCACCACGATAGCCAAGTTCCGCGCTGCACGGGCGATGTGGTCACGTGTCTGCGAGGTGCTCGATATCGAGTCGAATATCCAGTGTCAGCATGCCGTCACCTCTCGTCGGATGATGACCGCATATGACCCGTACACAAATTTGTTGCGCACCACGATCGCCACGTTTGCAGCGGCAATCGGGGGCGCCACAGCCATAACCGTCCAACCATTCGATGCGGCCGTCGGTCAAGCGCAGGGCTTTGGACACCGGCTTGCACGAAATATCTCTAACCTATTGATCAATGAATCGCATATTGGCCAAGTGAGCGATCCTGCTGGCGGAGCTGGATCTCTGGAAGCGCTCACTGATTCGTTAGCTCGCGCCGCCTGGGAACAATTCACCGGGATCGAAAAAGCTGGTGGAATAGAGGAATTTGTTGACTCTGGCGAGCTCGAGACGATGGTCACCGAAGTCGCCGCACACCGCAAGAAGCTCATCGCCACGCGGCGGCTTGCCATCACCGGAGTCAGCGAATTTCCACAGACCAATGAGAACATCCTCGAACGAGCGTCGGGGTACTCGCGCTTTGGTGAATATTCCAAACTCACTCCGATGCGCGATGCAGAGGAGTTCGAACAGTTACGGCGCAAACCTCCCGCGCGAGCGGTCTTCCTAGCGCCCATCGGTTCAGTTTCAGCGCACACTGCGCGCGCCAACTTTGCCGCGAATTGCTTTGCCGCGGTGGGGATCGCGACGATCAACGGCACGCCACAATCCGCACCTGAGGTACTCGCTGAGCACTATCGCGAAAGCGGGGCAGGTGCGGCTTGTATCGTTGGATCTGACCCTGGATATCGCGACAGTGGGCCTGCTCTTATCGCTGCGCTTCGTAAGGCTGGCGCCACCCACATCATCGTGGCTGGCAAGCCGATCGCCGAGGTTGCCGACCTCGTTGATGATCACCTCGCTGCGGGGGCCGACATATTGGCTTTTGCGCGCCAAACACGCGTCGCTCTGGGAGAGGAATCGAAATGAGCATCGACGACTTCGGGTCAATCGCCTACGACGGTGGGCCCGATCATCATCAGGCTCCAACCGCTCGGGCCGCCAACTCTTGGGAATCACCCGAAGGCATCAGTATCAAGAATGTCTATAGCGCCGACGATTTGGCTGGTGTTCAGCACCTGGATACCTATCCGGGGATCGAGCCATTTGTGCGCGGGCCTTATCCAACGATGTACAACACTCAGCCGTGGACCGTGCGTCAATATGCCGGATTCTCCACCGCCGAGGAGTCCAACGCTTTCTATCGTCGCAATCTTCTTGCTGGACAAAAAGGCCTCTCGGTCGCGTTTGATTTGGCAACCCACCGCGGATACGACTCCGACCATCCCCGCGTATCCGGCGATGTCGGAATGGCTGGGGTCGCCATCGACTCTATATATGATATGCGTCAGCTTTTTGATGGCATCCCGCTCGATCAAATGTCGGTATCAATGACCATGAATGGTGCGGTGCTGCCAATTCTGGCGCTTTTTGTCGTCGCCGCAGAAGAGCAGGGAGTCCCCCCGGAAAAACTCGCAGGCACGATTCAGAATGACATCCTCAAAGAGTTCATGGTTCGTAACACCTACATTTATCCCCCATTGCCCTCGATGCGGATTATTTCTGACATCTTTGCTTACACAGCTGCAAAGATGCCACGCTTCAACTCCATCTCGATCTCCGGTTATCACATACAAGAGGCCGGAGCGACTGCAGATCTAGAGCTCGCGTACACGCTCGCGGATGGTTTGGAATATCTGCGAACCGGCGTTGCGGCAGGTCTTGACATTGATAAGTTCGCCCCACGATTGAGTTTTTTTTGGGCGATCGGCATGAACTATTTCATGGAAGTGGCGAAGATGCGCGCCGGTCGTGCACTATGGTCGCGGATCGTCGACAAGTTCGAGCCGACAAATCAAAAGTCCAAGTCGTTGCGCACGCATTCTCAAACTTCTGGCTGGTCATTGACCGCACAGGATGTCTATAACAACGCCGCCCGTACTTGTATTGAGGCAATGGCTGCAACAGCTGGGCACACCCAGTCGCTGCATACCAACGCTCTCGATGAAGCGCTGGCGCTGCCCACCGATTTCTCGGCTCGCATCGCTCGCAATACCCAACTGCTCTTGCAGCAGGAGTCGGGGGTCGCGGACATTATTGATCCGTGGGGTGGTTCGTACTATGTCGAACGGCTCACCCAAGAACTCATCGACAAGGCCTGGGCGCATATCGAAGAAGTAGAAGAAGCTGGCGGTATGGCCAAGGCTATCGAAGCCGGCATACCTAAACTGCGCATCGAAGAAGCCGCGGCCCGTACCCAAGCCCGCATTGACTCTGGCAGACAAGTCGTCGTCGGAATCAACCGGTTCATCGTTGATCAGGACCAGGAGGTCGAGGTCCTCAAGATCGACAACGCATCGGTGCGCAAACAGCAGATTGCGAAACTTAATCGGCTGCGCGCGGAGCGTGATGATGCTGAGGTCAGCGTCGCTCTGGATGCTCTTACGCAAGCAGCAAAGGTCGACGCACCGTCCACTGATTTACCGACCAACCTGCTCGCTCTGGCCATCGACGCGGCGCGAGTGAAGGCAACAGTAGGAGAAATCTCCGATGCCCTTGAAGTGGTCTTTGGCCGCCATACCGCGGTGATCCGTACCATCTCAGGTGTGTATAGGGACGAAGCTGGCGATGCATCAAATGTAGCCAACGTCCTCGCCGCTACGGCCAAATTCGCCGACGACGAGGGCCGACGCCCTCGAATTTTGGTGTGCAAGATGGGTCAAGATGGTCACGATCGCGGCCAAAAGGTGATCGTGTCCGCATTCGCCGATCTTGGTTTCGATGTCGACGTCGGTCCCTTGTTCGCCACGCCCGAAGAGGTCGCTCGGCAGGCAATCGATGCTGATGTGCACGTTGTGGGAGTTTCTTCATTAGCAGCCGGGCATCTCACGCTCGTGCCTGCGCTGCTGGAGGAGTTGAACAAGCAGGGGCGAGCGGACATCATGGTTGTCGTCGGCGGGGTCATCCCACCGGCTGATGTGCCTACCTTGCTCGAACTTGGTGCAAAAGCGGTATTCGGCCCCGGCTCAGTTATTGCCGATAGCGCACTCACCTTGCTCGCCGACCTCTCATGCAGTCTTGGCCATCCCGCGGAGTAATTCAATGCTCAACTGGCGAACTGATCCGGAAGGGATCGCTCGAGAAGTCGCAGCCGGTAATCGCGCGGCCCTGGCCCAAGCCATCACGGCGATCGAGTCCACGCGCGCTGATCATCGACAGGCCGCGCGCCGACTGCTCGGTGCCCTGACGTCTCCGACACGACCAGCGATCCGCGTCGGTGTTTCCGGGGTGCCTGGTGTCGGCAAATCGACGTTCATTGAAGCGCTGGGCGCGATATTGACCGATCGCGGCCATCGAGTGGGCGTCCTTGCGGTTGATCCCTCGAGCACGCGTACGGGCGGCTCTGTCCTCGGCGATAAAACGCGAATGCCGCAGCTATCGGCAAACCCGGATGCATACGTACGGCCCTCGCCGACCAGCGGAACCCTAGGCGGCGTGGCGAAGTCGACATCACAAGCAATCACGGTGCTGGAAGCGGCTGGATACGACGTCATCATCGTGGAGACCGTTGGGGTCGGTCAGTCCGAAACGACAGTCGCGAGCATGGTCGACACATTTCTTCTTCTCGGGTTGGCTCGCACCGGTGACCAACTGCAAGGTATCAAGAAGGGTGTTTTGGAGATCGCTGATGTAGTAGCGATCAATAAGGCCGACGGTGAACATGCACTCGCAGCGAAATCTGCTGCGCGAGAACTCGCGGGAGCGCTGCGCATGGTGTATTCGGCAACGAGCGGGTGGAAACCTCCGGTCCTCACCTGCTCAGCGCTCACTCATCGCGATGTGGATAAAGTGTGGGCCACAGTCCTCGCGCATCGGGAATCGCTAGGCGAGCATGGCCTGCTTACCAAACGGCACGCGCAGCAATGGACCTTGACCTGGCAGCTCGTTCAATCCGAACTTGAGCAGCGCCTAGCAATACATCCCGCGGTGCGCCAGATCACAGCTGGCTTAAGCGAGCAAGTGCGTACCGGTGCGGTCCGAGCCGCCGAGGCAGCTGAGCAGATTTTACGCGCGTACGACGAACACTGAGGACCGAATACGCGCTCCGGACGCTGTCCCGTCGTGGGGTGGGCCGGGCTCGAACCGGCGACCGATCGATTATGAGTCGACTGCTCTAACCAGCTGAGCTACCACCCCGACGCCGGTCTATCAGCCGACACGATGACCGTAGCTCCCCTACTTGGACTCGAACCAAGAACCCTTCGATTAACAGTCGAATGCTCTGCCAATTGAGCTATAGGGGATCGTTTTGTGCGCCGGTAAACGTTATCGCACGTGCAGTTGCGTGCGGTCGTGGGGGTGGCGTGAATTGCTCAGCTGCCAAGCACTGGGGTCGTGCATGCACCTCATCAGCACCGGGTAGATTTAATCCACACGCACGCTTCATTTTGTGCACCTGTAGGTAATGACCAGAGAGAAAGTGTTCCTGATGCGAAAACTGTTCCTGATCGCCGCGATCGGTATTGGCTACGTGCTTGGGGCTAAGGCTGGGCGAGCCCGTTATGAGCAGATCATGCGCACCAGTCGTAAGCTTCGCGAAAATCCACAGATACAAGGTGTCGCTGGCATGATCAACGCTCAAGCAGAGAACGTCGTCTCGACGGTTAAGGACAAGATCGGCAACGATCTGCATTAGGCCAGCTCCGTGAGCAGAACCGCTCAGAAATCCTCGGGCTCGTGCGCGGTCCGCTCTAACTGGATAAGTTGGGCAATTTCGGCGTGCGTTTGAAGATCGTGTGGATCGACTTCTGGATCAGGCCGGTATTGCCAATGCAAGCCGTTTTGGCCGGGGATCTTTCGACCAATCAACCACACTGAACCGGAACTGATTCGACAATAGCGAGCGGCGACGATACTTTGTTCGACCCGTTCGCGAAGGACGACCGGCACGTTGCCGGGCTCGGTGAACTGCAGACTCCACGGCTCTTTATCAGCAATTTGCTGGTCATCGACCTCGGCTGACTCAGTGACGGCGAGGACCCCGTCGCGCCAGACACCTTTGCTGATCTGGTGCCAGCCGATCATCCGATGACCGTCACGTCCCAAAATATGCATACCCAGCTGTGTCGTGGCGACGATCTGTCCAGATGTCGATCGCGCCCATGCCAGCACTCGCTCGTCCGCGCTCACGTGCTGGCGCATGACTTCCGGCACCGGTGGCCGCCGTCCCAGAATCCGCTCAATCAGCCCCATCAGATACCTCCTGCCGCTTGCTCGCGTAAACCGCGCCCTAATTGTTCCAAGGCCACCAAGTCGCCAAAGATCTTGTTATACCGCGCATCATCATCGATCGGATTGATCCGTTGCAGAGCCGATTTCAATTGCGAGAGCTGTTCCTGCACGGCCGGTAGTTGCAGTGCAGCAAGCAGTGACGTCAGATAACGATGATCAGGCTCGCGCGGTGTATTCGGCGGCTCGACGGCAACTTCGGCTATCACTGCCCGAATCGTCGCCGCATCCTCTCCCGAGGCGCTCGCGCTCACTCGGTTAACCCAGTCGGTCACACCCGTCGCGCTTGCCACCCCTCCAGCGGCCGCGATGCACTCGCGAACTGCCCGGTATGCAGGATGACGAAAAACTTCAGTCGGAACAGCGTCAAAGACGGGACCCGCGAGCGCCGGACACTGCATCGCAATTTTAAGCGACTCCCGCTCCGCGCGTAGCGTCGGCTCATCGCGCCGCGGCATCGCAATCGTCGAAGCCGGGGTAAGGGGTGTCTGCTCGGAGAGGGTAGCGCGCGCTGGCGTACTGCTTTGCGGGCGCGGCTTCCAGCTTCTTACCATCGCAACGACGCGATTCGGATCATCGATACCGACCATTCCGGCAAGCCGTCTGGCGTACTCGCCGCGAATCGCGATGTCTTTGATCTGAGCGACGAGTGGAACCGTTTCCTCAAGTGCATGAACGCGACCCTCGACGGTATTCAGATCGTGCAATATAATTTTCGAGGCGATCGCGAACTCCACAAGTGGTTGCCTTCGAGCAATCAAGTCTCGTACGGCGTCATCACCGTGCTCCTGGCGAAGCTCACACGGGTCGCGACCCTCGCTCTCGACAGCAACAAACGTTTGGGCAGTGAACTTCTGATCATCAGAGAATGCTTTAAGTGCCGCTTTCTGACCGGCCTCATCGCCATCGAATACGAAGATCACCTCACCACGAAACACATCACTATCCATCAACAACTGACGAATAACCGCAATGTGTTCGCTACCGAACGCAGTGCCGCAGGAAGCGACCGCGGTAGGAATACCAGCGAGGTGGCAGGCCATCACATCGCTATATCCTTCGACGACCACTACCTGGCGTTGCCTAGCGATATCTTTGCGCGCCTTATCGATCCCAAAGAGCACGGTGCTTTTTTTATACAGAGGTGTTTCGGACGTGTTCAGATACTTCGCCTCGATCGGATCATCGTCGAAAAGTCGACGAGCCCCAAAACCGATTGGATCACCGTGCCGATCGAAAATTGGCCAGAGCAGACGTTTGCGAAATCGGTCGTTCAGGGTGCCGCGGTTGGAGGTTCTCGATAGACCAGCGGTGATCAATTCCTTTTCGCTGAAACCAAGTGCGCGCAGGTGCAATGTCAACGCATTCCATCCGTCGGGGGCATAGCCGCAACTAAAATCGATCGCCGCGGCTCGGTCAAATCCCCGCTGTGCTAGAAAAGTTCGAGCAACAGAAGCATCTCCGGGCGATTTGAGTTGGTCGACATAAAACGCGACTGCGGCCTTGTTCGCGGCCACGAGTCGCTGTCGCTGACCTTGTTGCGGCGCGTGGGAGCGCGCACCACCTTCTTCGTAACGCAGTTGGATCCCGACCCGGCTCGCTAACTGCTCGATCGCTTCACTGAAACCGACATGATCCATTTTTTGGACAAACGAAATTACATCGCCGGATTCTGCGCAGCCAAAGCAATAAAAAAAGCCGCGGCCGGGGGAAACACTAAACGAGGGCGTTTTTTCATCATGAAATGGACAAAGGCCTTTGAGATTCCCACCGCCTGCATTACGCAACGTCACATACTCGCCGATAACGTCGGCAATTCTGGTGCGCTCGCGCACCGCTTGGATATCTTCGGCTCGAATTAGTCCAGACATGATGTCGCTACGTCATTCTCCCGTCGCATAATTGTCTGTGCCAGGTCATGGCTGAGGAATCAGTCAACGATGCCACCTGATCGACCACGGCTCGTAATCGCCCCGTTGAGTTATTGGCTGCGACATAGGCATCAGCGTACTGATCCTGCAACACGGTCGGCCGCTCTTGCAAAACCGTGACCAGATTGGTGAGTATTTCCCGTTGCCGTAACTGCAATTGCGCCGCTCCCGGGCGCTGCATCACATACACATAAGCACATGCTTTCAATAACGCGCATTCGGCACGAATCAGATCTGGAACGACGAGATCGGCAGAGTATCGAGATAACGGTGCTGAGCCGTGTATTCGGCGAGTGCTCACAACGGCTGCGGCGCTAAACCTGCCGAGCAAGTCGCTGGTCATCCGCTTCAGAGACACTCGCCCACTTCGGGTGCGCCCTGTGTCTCGGTGATGCGCAGCGACCGCGCGGATAACCGGAATCTCCAGCAGCGCGCGCAATATTGGTAGCAACTGCGAAGCGGCTGCATCAATGTAAAGTTCGGCAGCCACCTGGCAAACGCGCTCGGCATCCGCGGCCACCTCAGACATATCTAGGTGACCGGTCATCACACCGTCCTCGACGTCATGCAACGAATACGCCACGTCGTCGGCCCAATCCATCACTTGCGCTTCCATGCACCTCTGGTGTCCGGTCACGCCTTCGCGAACCCACCCAAACGCCTCGCTGTCGTCGGAATACACACCGAACTTCGGGTTATTCAGTTGCCGCGGCCACGGATATTTGCAGGTGGCATCGAGCGTGGCACGGGTCAGATTGAGGCCTGCGTCCAGCTGTTCATCAACAATCTTTGTCTCCAACCGGGTAATAACCCGGAATGTTTGAGCGTTGCCTTCAAAACCACCCGCGTCGGCACACATTGCATCCAGCGCCATTTCACCGTTATGGCCAAATGGCGGATGTCCAAGATCGTGCGCAAGTCCCGCAGCATCGGCAATCTCCGGGTCGATTCCAAGCGCTGCGCCAATCTCCCGAGCTATTTG
>JBDTCL010000239.1:0-5364 GCA_039923595.1 Antricoccus sp.
GCGTGCGATCGGAGGTAATCACAATCTGTTTGTCGGCATTGTGCAACGTGTTGAAGGTATGAAAGAACTCTTCTTGGGTCTGCTCGGCGCGCTCAAGAAACTGGATATCGTCAATCATCAGAATGTCCACTTCGCGATAACGTTTGCGGAACTTCTCGCGCTGGTCGCCGCCACCTCTACCAGGATTCGCGATGGTATTGATGAAGTCATTCGTGAACTCTTCAGAGCTGACATAGAGCACATTGATGCCAGGAAAGATCTGGTGGGCGTAATTGCCGATTGCGTGCAGAAGATGTGTTTTGCCGAGCCCGGAGCCACCGTAAATAAATAACGGGTTGTATGCCTTGGCTGGCGCCTCGGCGACGGCGTTCGCAGCGGCGTAGGCAAGGCGATTTGACGGACCGCGGACGAAGTTTTCGAAGGTGTATCTCGGATTGAGTCGTCCAGATCCGATCACAGTCTTCATAAAGCTTGGTGCTGATGACATGGGAATCGGTTCAGCGACGTGCTCGTGAAGTGCGGACTGGAGATGGTTGCTCGGCGCGGGTATCTGCGTCGAGCTTGTGGCCGGGGTATCGAACCGTTCGGCGCGATCAGCCGCGGCAGCCTCACCGTCTGGGTTCGGCGATGGTGCTGTGTCCGGGACGAGAGTTTCGCCGTCTTCGACCGTCACCGCGACTTGAATCTCACGCCCGAGCGCCCGGGATAGTGTCTCGGTGAGCATGGGCCGGAGTTTGGATTCAATGAGTTTTTGGGTGTAGGCATTGGGCGCTGCAAGTAATGCGGTAGTGCCGAGCAGCCCTACTGGTCGAGTCAGTTTCAAGAAGCCACGTTGTTGGGCACTGAGCTCGGAATCGAGTTCGGCTATGGCATCGCTCCAGACCAGATCCAGATCATGGGGGCCGTCGCTCACTCGCCGATCCTTTCGCAGATAAACCGCCGATGCCAAAAGTTATCCACCGTGTCATCCACAGGTTCCGTGGATGACATTGCCATATTTGCCGCTCGAGCGGCAAATATGTGCGGTTATGCACAATGTTATCCACAGTCTGTGAGCGCACATGTGTGCCATTGCATCGTGCTCGCGCACAGCCGAATCTCGGCGCAATTTGTGGCAATCAGTGAGCGCCAACGTTACAACCCGCTCTAGGTGTCCACAACCCGAATGGGCTGCTGATTACAACCTTTCGGCGTGTCGGAAGAAAATCCGAGACTATCGCGTGCTACGCGACCACTAAGGGCGTGGTTCTGGATACACTTTATGGTACGAGTTGACCGCGACCAACTGCGTCCGTACCGTAGAAAGGTCGCACCACGCGACACCTGTTGTTGTGACTTTCCAAAACTGCCTGAACCAAGGTTGACCGCATTGACAGGGATTACAGCTAGGCAAGTGATTTGACTAGTAGCGCAGATTTGTCAGTAGCCACAAGCGACCGCCCAGGTTGCCCTGCACGCCACGGTGTGCACGTAGTTTCAAGGAGAGCCCGCCAGTGAGCAAGCGGACGTTCCAGCCCAATAATCGTCGTCGTGCCAAGACGCATGGTTTCCGCCTCCGCATGCGTACCCGCGCCGGCCGTGCGATCCTCGCCTCGCGCCGTCGCAAGGGCCGCTCCAGCGTATCGGCGTAGACCGCAGTAGCGGTCGCGGTTGTCATGCTCGGTGCGCAGCAGCGTATTCACCGTAGTGCGGACTTTGCCCTTGTCATGCGCCGCGGCATTCGTGCCGCACGTGGACCGATCGCTGTCCATGCGTTGACGAGGACCACCGATTGCTCGGCACAAGATCAGCCGCGATGCGGATTTATCGTCTCCAAAGCGGTGGGCAACTCCGTGATCAGGCACGCGACAACCAGACGTCTTCGTCACCTATGCCACGACCATTACAGTCAATTTCCGATTGGTGCGCTTGTTGTCGTGCGCGCTAAGCCGACGATAACTGAGGTTAGCTTTACTGATCTAAGTCGTCACTTTTCACATATACTTGAAAAGTTGCTACGAGATCCGCGGTTGGTCGATGTCAAATAACGTGCCTAGGAAGTCGAGCGTTCTCAGACTCATCGCCATTGCGCCTATTCGGTTCTATCAGCGGTGGATTTCGCCAGCGTTCCCACCATCGTGCAAGTATTACCCTTGCTGCAGTGAATATGGCGCACGCGCAGTGCTGGAGTGGGGTGTGGTGCGGGGATACGCCTTGATTGTCTGGCGAATACTGCGGTGCAACCCGTGGTCTGCTGGCGGCGTTGATCACGTACCGGTCCACCGAAGCAAGTCCACACCACGACAGAATCTCGCACCGCCCCAGTTGATGGAGACTCATGCTTGACTTTCTGTACTACCCCATCGCCTTCGTGCTGAAGGCCTGGCACGCCCTGTGGTCGACCTTCATTGATCCGGCCTCAGGCGCTGCGTGGGTGCTGTCGATCATGTTCTTGGTGTTCACCCTGCGAATCTTGCTCTTCCCGATCTTCGTCAAGATGATCAAGGGCCAGCGCGCTATGCAGGAACTGCAACCGGAAATCGCCAAACTCAAGGAGGAGTTCGGCAAGGATCGCCAGGGTATGTCCGAGGCGATGATGAAGCTGCAGAAGGAACGTGGCGTCAATCCGCTCGCTTCCTGTTTGCCGATGCTCGTACAGGCGCCGGTTTTCATCGCCCTCCTGCACGTGCTGCGCCGACTGGGCCCCGATGCAAAAGGCCTTTACTCTTGGAGTGATGCACTTACCCAGCAGGCAGCAGTAGCGAGATTTTTCGGGGCACCGATCTCATCGCATTTCGGAAGCCTCTTTGGCACCCAGTTCCTTGGTGGAAAGGACAACAACAATGCGCTGATCGCGGCACTGCCCGGCCTGACGATGTCCAATATCCGCTGGGTTACCGGCGTGCTGATCGTCGTGATGTGTACGACGCAATTCTTCTCCACCCGGCAACTGATGAAGCGGTCGGCGACCAATGGCCAAGCGGCAACCGGTCAGATGCAGATGGTGCAGAAGCTGATGCTCTATGGAGCTCCGGTCATGTTGCTATTCTCAGGCACGATCTTCCCACTCGGCGTTTTGGTGTATTGGTTCGTGAACAACCTTTGGACCATTGGCCAGCAGTTTTGGGTGCTGAAAAAAATGCCGCCACCTGCAGGTTCAACAGCAAGCGCTGAGCTTGATTTTGAGGTCGATCCGGCAAAGCTCGCACCACGACCAGGTGCCAAACCGCAGCGTAAACCAATCGCCAACACGACGGCCGTGGCATTAGCCGACGATGACGACAGCCTCGAGCCGCAAGCTCAGTCGGAGTCGATTGATGAGCCGGCCAAGGTGAACGATCGCTCGACGAAGGCATCGCGCCCGGCCGGTAGTCACCCGGTGAAACCGGTCTCGACGAGACCCGGTGGTAAACCCAAACCGAGCGCGTCAGCAAAACCCGGAACGCAGTCGATACCGAGTTCCAAAACAGATCCGCGGCGGCGCAATAAGCGCTGAACCAGGCGTGTGCGCGGCCGAGTGCTTTGCACAGTCGCGGCGTCCCGATGCCCTGCTCTACTAATACCTACTCTCAGAAGCGCCCGAGGAGCCCCATGCCATCAGATCTTGATGAGAACCCGCAGACTGAAGATTTGGACGCTGACCATAGTGATGGAGCCGTTGATGTCGGCTCCGATAGCGACGCAACCACCAAGATCGATCCATTGGTTGAGGAGGGCGATATCGCCGGCGACTATCTCGAGCGCCTCCTCGACATTCTCGATCTAGACGGCGATATCGATCTTGACGTCGAAGGGTCACGCGCGATCGTAGCCGTTGATGGCGGCGAACTGAGCCATTTGGTCGGCGCACGAGGGCAGACCCTTGACGCGTTACAGGAGCTCACCAGGCTCGCGGTAACGGCCAAAACGGGTAATCGGAGTCGGCTGATGCTCGACATAGACGGTTATCGCGCGGGCCGACGGGTTGCGCTGAGTGAAACGGCAAATCAAGCTGCGCAAGAAGTGATCACTAGCGGTGCGCCGAATCGATTAAGCCCGATGAATTCATTCGAGCGCAAAATCGTTCATGATGCTATCGCTGGTATCGATGGCGTCACGAGTGAATCTGACGGTGAGGACCCTAATCGCCGGGTCGTCGTCAAACCAGCTTAGAAGCAGCAAACGTCCGATATTGCGATGAATGCTCCAAGCCCTGATAACGCTCGACAGACCGAGTCCGAACCGCAGCCTTTCTCAGACGTGACAGCCGCGGCCGAGGCGGGGTGGGCGGCAGCCGCCGCTGACCTATTCGGTGATCGGTTGTCGGCCGCGGTTGCCTATCATGATTCGCTAGCGACTGCTGGCTCCATTCGTGGACTTAATGGACCGCGTGAGGTACCGGTGCTCTGGGATCGGCACCTGATTAATTCGGCCCTGCTAGCGCTACTACCGAAGGCGGTACTGCCTCATGGCGCTACCGTGTGTGATGTCGGCAGCGGCGCGGGATTGCCGGGTATTCCGCTCGCTTTAGCACGTCCTGATCTGTACATCACCCTGTTGGACCCACTCGAGCGGCGGATCAATTACCTCAATGAGATTGTCGCTGAGCTCGATTTGCCTAACGTGGTAGTTCAGCGCGGCAGAGCTGATTACGCCGACGCCACCGGGCCTGATACTTTCTATGGCTCGTTTAATGTGGTGACGTCCCGTGCTGTGGCCCCACTGAAGAGGTTATTGGCAATGTGTTTGCCTTTAGTCGGTGATGGTGGTGTGGTGCTTGCGATGAAAGGCCGGGCTGCTGAAGAGGAAATCGCCGCCCTCAGCCCGCGATTGCGTCGGCAAAGTGGATCGATGAAGATTTTGGAATGCAATAGTGCCGACAAACGCCATAGCGCTAGAGTGATAGTGGCTTATCCAGGCGCGAAAGATCGGAGCTTTTGATGACTGCCGATCTGTCAGATCTAGGTTGGCCGACGATCGAGTCGAAGGGCACCGAAGCAGCGCGGTTTGAGCCGTTGGGTTGGGGTGCTGAGCCAGAGCTCCCTGCCGAACCTGTATCTGAGATATCGGCCGAGCGGGGATCCGATGTTTCACGTGAAACATCCCCATCGGGATCGAGTGTTTCACGTGAAACATCGAGAGGACTTCCGCGTTCTGAGAGCACCCGAGTCATCACTGTTTCAAACCAGAAGGGTGGGGTTGGCAAGACGACGACCACCGTGAATCTCGCGGTCGCATTAGCTATGCGGGGCTTGCGAGTTCTCGTCATCGACCTAGACCCCCAAGGGAATGCGAGCACCGGCCTTGGGATTGACCACGCACCAGGAACACCCTCGACGTACGACGTGATGATCAACGGCAAGCGCCTCGTCGATGTGCTGGCCTACGTCGAAGTTCAAGGCGTCC
>JBDTCL010000240.1:0-12351 GCA_039923595.1 Antricoccus sp.
CCTCGATCATGTTAAGCACGACCGGCAGCGGTTCGTAGTCGACGAATATCGACTCAGCAGCATCCTCAGCAGCGGCTTTGGTCCGCGCGGCGACGACAGCTACAGCCTCGCCGACATGACGAACGACATCCACCGCCAACGAAGGCGCGCCAGGGTTGACCATGTCAGGGGTGACCGGCCAGGCGCATGGCACATTGCCCTGCACTTCGGCGAAGTCTTTGCCGGTATAGACGCCGAGTACGCCGGGACGATCGAGCGCACCACTGGCATCAATGGAGGTGATCGTGGCGTGCGCCATTGAGCTGCGCACGATCGCTAGGTGCAACATGCCAGGAAGCTGCATGTTGTCGACCCAAGTGGTGTTGCCGGTGATCAGGTGCTGATCCTCACGGCGGGTACGTGAAAGTCCGATCTCGGCCCCGGCAGCGGGGCGATCGTCTACGGCGGTCATCGCATCCCCCTAGGAAGCTGAGCTTGCCATGGTTTTGGCGGCGTGCTGCACGGCCGCAACAATGTTTTGATAGCCGGTACAGCGGCATAGGTTGCCTTCGATACCCTCGCGGACCTCGCGGTCGGACAGGTCTGAGTGGCCAGCGTTGTTGACGTAGTCGATAGACGCCATGATCATGCCTGGGGTGCAGTAACCGCATTGCAAGGCGTGCTTTTCGTGGAACGCCTGCTGCATCGGATGTAATACGCCGTCCTTGGCGAGACCCTCGATCGTGAGCACTTCGTGGCCGTCGGCTTGCACGGCAAGCACCGAGCAACTTTTGACGGCTTTGCCGTCCAGATGCACCGTGCAGGCGCCGCAGTTGCTGGTATCGCAACCCACAACAGTCCCGGTTTTACCCAGTGACTCTCGCAGATAATGAACGAGCAGCATGCGAGGCTCAACTTCGTCTTCATATTTTTCACCATCGACGGTGACATTGATCGTGGTCATGGACCCTCCAAAAAGGCGACTGTGGTCGGCCTCACCAACTTACCTGCCGCGCAGTTCGCACGGAGTCGAGGGAACCGAAGTGGCTCACTTCGATACGACCACTCCCGCGCGCGCCGCCTTACAGATGCGGTCGCTAGGCTGCTGCTGTGACCGATACCCGCTTTGCCCTCTTGCGATCAAAGACTGACCGAACCTGGCTCGTGGCCCTTGCTGCCGCGATGTGGGGACTTGACGGACTGCTTCGCGGACCATTGGCAACGACGATCAATCCTGCCACGGTAGTGCTCTGGGAGCACGTCATTGTTGTGCTGTGCCTGATTCCGTTCTTACCGTCGGCCGCGCGTGCCTTCGGGGCCTGCGGAATGCGGGATCGATTCGCCATTGCCGGTATCGGCATCGGAGCCTCGGCGCTCGGCACCGCCTTGTTCACGGAGGCATTCAAGATCTCTGGTCAAACCGGAGATTTCGTGACGCCGTTGGTGTTGCAGAAGCTGCAGCCGCTGATCGCGGTCGCACTCGCTGTGGTGCTGCTCAAAGAAAAGCTGCGCCCGAAGTTTGCGATGTACGCGATCCCGGCCTTGGTTGGTGCGTGGCTTCTAGCCTTCCCGAACCCCTTCGATATTCAGATCGCTGCCTTGCGATCAGCAATGTTCGCGGTCGGTGCTGCGGTGTGCTGGGCGGGCGGAACGGTGCTCGGCCGGTTGGTTTCCCCGGCCGTCACACCGCGTGATTTGACCACCTTGCGCTATATGTTCGGCTTGCCAGCGGCGTTCGTGATCGTGCTCTTGGTGGGTGCACCCATGCTTCCAGGCTGGTCCAGCGTGCCGCGTCTAGTGATGCTGGCGATTATCCCGGGGCTACTGGCACTCGCGTTGTACTACGTCGGTCTGCGGTACACCGCAGCATCGCGCGCCACATTCGCCGAAATGGCTTTCCCGGCCACAGCGGCAGTTGTCGGCGTGGTATTCCTGGGCACCACGCTGGGCTGGTCGCAATGGGCTGGCTTCGCGATTGTGTTGGCCGCTATCGTGGCGTTGGGTTGGGGCGAACAACGCAAGCCCTCGGTCGAAGACCCGCTGCTGGCGCAGGTTCACTAACGCTGCGTGATGTGACGAGCGCTGATACCGCCATATTCGGGCGATTCGCTCCACGGCTCGGCTGCGATAACCCGCCAGCAAACGGTCATTGACCGACGCGTCCGTCGATGGCTTCGCGCAACAGATCAGCATGCCCGCAGTGCCTCGCATATTCTTCGATTCGGTGCACGAGTAACTCCCGCACAGCAATGCCTGCCGTTCCCAACCTTTCGCCTAGATTTGGATGCCCGGCCAGAGCTGCGTCAGTTGCCGTCTGCTCGACGGCAAGATCAGCAAGTGCGGTATCGACCATCGTCTGCTGCGCGACGACTCCGTCGAAGTCACCGTCCGTCTTGCCATATAGCCGCGGCTGCGGATCGCGAGGGGTGATCCAGTTGCGCCAATCGGGTTCTGCTTCGGCGAGATGACGCAATAGTCCCAGAAGCGACATTGTCGACGGCGGCACTGACCGACGAGCTAATTGCTCGGGATTGAGGCCTTCGCATTTCATGAGAAGCGTCAGTCGATAGTCCTTCAGGTAGTCCTGCAGCGTCGGCAGCTCACCATCCGGACTGACGCCATCGCTATTGCGCGGATCGTCGACGGGGTCCACCCACATATCCGCGTATACCGTTGCTGTACTCCATCGACGGGGTTCCTCGCTCATAGAGCCAGGTTCCACGATGAATGCAGATATCGCCAGCAATTGTCTGCTGCGGCACCTTTGCGCTCGCGTTGTCGAAGCTACTTAACTACTCGACGGTTGATCAGTGGGAACTGTTCGAAAATCGACGCCGATTTGGATCAGCGCGGTTTAATCACCGGGCCTCAGGTTTCGGATCTAAGCTCAATGAATATGGATTGAAAACCGTTATATATCTGTGATCTAAGTTATCCACAGTTGATGTTTGACAGGCTATTGATGTCGGTGCCAGGTGCGATAATCGGATGTATGAACGAACAGGACAGTGCACTCGCGGACCTGACTGGTAGCCCGGTTGGGGATGCGCTCGTGGTCTTGGATGCCGCGGTGACGTCGCTTCTGGGTGTGTTGGAGCGGGACCTTGCTGGGGTGTTGCCGAAGGTTGCAGCTGCGGTCACTGTTGCGGTGGAGCGGGCAGTGAACCGGGGTGCGATCGTCCAGCAGCGTGCGGCGTTGGTTGCGCGGGAGTCGCGGGTGGAGCTGCTGACGGGTTCGGCTGGTCCGGCGTCCTCGCTGTCTGTCTTGTTGGGCGTGTCGCGTTCCGATGCGCAGCGCCGTCTTGATCATGCTGACGCACTGCTCGCGCAGCGCAATCAGGTGGGGCAGTTGGTCCCGGCCCGTTACGAGGCGCTGGCTGCCGCGCAAGATGCAGGCCGGCTTGGTGACGCGCAAGCGCGACTCACGTTGGGAACGCTGCGCAGGCTTCGAATCGCTGAGGTGGCACCGGAGCGGATCGAACAAGCTGAGGCGTACTTAGCCGAGCATGCTGGTCAGTTCGCGCCCTCAGACCTGGTACGTGTCTGTGCCCGGTTGGAGGATGCGCTGAATCCGGATGGGTTCACCGAACCGGATGACCTCACCGAGCGGCGCGCATTCCTAGAGTTGAAGAAACGTGTCCGAGGCGGCTACCTCATCAACGGATTGCTGACCGATCAAGTCGGTGCGAAACTGCAGACCGTCCTGACTGGTCTTGCGGCGGATCGTTGCGGTGACCTTGATGGGTCCGGCGATTCGACTTGCCCGAACGGTGCGAGTGGATCGAATAGCTCGAATAGCTCGAGCGGCCCGAGCACGTCGCGGTCTTCGGCGGGGAAGCGGGCGCATGACGCCCTCGGCGCAGCGGCCGATCGATTGCTCAAAAGTGGTGACCTGCCATCAAGGAACGGCGCAAGTACGCGGGTACTGGTCACAGTCAGCCTCGACAATCTGCTCTCCGGTCGCGGTGGGGGATGGACCGATCACGGGGACTACCTCCCGGTCAGTGTCATCCGCAAACTCGCTGCCGATGCGGGAATGATCCCGGTTGTGCTCGGCGGCAACGGTGAAGTCCTCGACGTCGGACGCGAACGCCGGTTCGCGACCGCACCGATCACCTGGGCACTGACCGCCCGGGACGGTGGCTGCACGTTCCCCGGCTGCGACAAGCCAGCCGCTGACTCTCAGCGTCATCACGCACCACGCTGGCACCAACACCGTGCCACGTTTACCGGATCAATGACCCTCGCGTGCGGGTTCCATAACGGTCACGAGGAGCAACTCGGCTGGTACGCCGTCCTACACGACGGCATTCCATACTGGATCCCACCGGCCTACATCGACCCACAACGCAAACCCATCAGGCACCCACGGTTCCTGGAACCCGACATCCACGCCCGCGGGGGATGAATGCGCAGGAAGTCAAAACAGATCGCTCGACGCGTCTCGTGATCGACCTCATGCGTACGATCGGAAAATCGGGTCGAAAAGTGAGCTATGGCCGCCATCGCGCGTGTCTGGTACCGCCCCCGTCCGCGGTGCGGATCAGTTCAAGTCGCGGCTTCGGGCCGTCTGTGCGGCCAGTCCGTGGTGCCCGATTGCCTGCTTGCCAAGGTAGTGGCCACGGCGCGCCGGTCCCTGCATATTCCTGATCAGCCGCTGCGTGCAAGGTCCAATTCGGGTCGTATAGGTGAGCCCGACCCAGCGCGCATAGGTCGGCGCGACCAGCAAGGATCAGCGAGTTGACGTCGTCGTACGACGAAATTACGCCGACCGCAGTGGTCGCGATATCGACCCGCTGCCGGATCGCGTCAGCGAATGGGGTTTGGTAGCTGCGACCGAATGCAGGACGTTCATCTGGTGTGACCTGCCCGGTTGAGACATCGATTATATCGGCGCCAGCATGCTTGAATGCCGCGGCGATCGCTACCGCGTCATCACCGTCGATACCGCCCTCGACCCAGTCAGTTGCCGATATGCGTACGCTCATCGGTTTGGACGAGGGCCACGCTTCGCGCATTGCGGCGAAGACCTCTAGCGGATAACGCAGTCGGTCGGTGAGATCGCCGCCGTACTCGTCAGTCCGCTGATTGGTCACCGGTGAGATAAAGGACGAGAGCAGGTAACCGTGCGCGGCGTGCAACTCGATCAGGTCGAAGCCGGCAGCTTCGGCGCGGTGAGCGGCTCCGACAAACTCGCCCTTGATCCAATCGAGATCCGCGCGTGTGAGCTCTCGTGGGACTTGGTTGACACCTTCGCGATAGGCAAGCGCCGAGGGAGCTACGACTTCCCAGTTGCCGTCATCGAGTGGTTGATCGATACCCTCCCACATCAGGCGGGTTGAGCCCTTGCGGCCAGAATGCCCGATCTGGATGCCGATGGCAGAATGCGACTGGGCGTGCACAAAATCGGTGATGCGCCGCCAGGCTGCGACATGCTCGTCGTTCCACATACCGGAGCAGCCGGGCGTAATGCGCCCCTCCGGGCTGATGCAGACCATTTCAGTCATGACCAGGCCAGCGCCGCCGAGGGCTTTGCCGCCAAGGTGTGCAAGATAGAAGTCATCTGCGACGCCGTCGGTCGCTTTGTACATATCCATGGGAGAAACAACGATTCGGTTGACCAATTCCAGTTCGCGTAGTTTGAACGGCATGAACATTGGTGGCCGCGCAGTGCCATCGCCGAGCCCTGCTTCGGCGCAGTGCCGTGCAAACCAGGCATCCATGGTGTCGACAAACTCCGGATCGCGGACCTTGAGATTGTCATAGGTCACCCGTCGTGACCGAGTCATGATGTTGAATGCGAATTGCTCAATATCCTGGTCTGCGTACTGATCGATGTTCTCAAACCACTCAAGGCTTGCCTGTGCCGCGCGTTGGGTGGACAGCACCACGGCTTTGCGTTCAAGCTCGTATTCCTTGAGCGCGACCTCGACACTTGGCGCTTCGTAAAGGCAGGCGGCTAGCGATAGCGAGTCCTCCATTGCGAGTTTTGTACCCGAACCGATCGAGAAATGAGCAGTATGGGCCGAATCGCCCAGCAGCACGATGTTGTCGTGAATCCAGCTTTCGTTGGTGACGGTGGCAAATGCGATCCAGCGAGAGTTATTAGACATCACCTCGTGGCCATCGAGGATATCGCTAAAAAGTTCTTTGACAGCTTCGATCGACACTTCGTCTGACTCGCCAGGTTTGAAGGTACGTTCAGCGTTCCTGTCGAAACCGGCGGCTCGCCAGACATCGTCATTCATTTCGACGATGAATGTGCTGCCGTTGGCGTCGAATGGATAGCCGTGGATCTGCATGATTCCGTACGGTGTCGTTTTGACATAGAACTTGAATGCATCGAAGACCTTGGAGGTGCCCATCCACATGTAGTGGCATTTGCGGTTATCTAAATGCGGCACGAATGTGTCGGCGTATTTAGTACGGATGGAGCTATTGAGACCATCGCAGGCGATTACTAGGTCGTACTGTGCACTGAGTTCTTCCACGGGTGGTGCTTCGGTGTTGAAGTGGATTGTGACGCCGAGCTCGCGGCAGCGGTTCTGCATAATCTGCAGTAATCGCTTGCGGCTCATTGCGGCAAAACCGTGCCCACCGCTGGTAGTCATCGTGCCTTTGTAGTGCACGTCGATGTCGTCCCACCGAGCGAATTCCTTTTGCATGATCGCAAAGATGGTCGGATCGGCATGCTCGATGCCGCCGAGGGTCTCGTCGCTGAAGACGACACCGAAGCCAAAGGTGTCATCGGCGGCGTTGCGTTCCCAGACAGTGATCTCGGCATTTGGTGAAAGTGCCTTGGTGAGTGCGGAGAAATACAGCCCGCCAGGGCCTCCTCCGACGACGGCAATACGCATTCGGTCAGTCCTTCGCAGTTGGTGCTCGTAGGCGGAATCGTTGAGTTTTGCCGGTATTGCTTTTGGGTAGTTGCTCGATGAAGGTGATCGCTCGCGGGTATTTGTATGGCGCGATCGTTGCCTTTACGAAGTCTTGTAACTCCTTGACCTTGGCTGGCGAATCATCGACACCGGGCGCCAGCACGATGAACGCGTGCACCAACATGCCGCGGCTTTCATCCGGCGTACCTATGACCGCGCACTCAGTGACATCGGAGTGCCCCGCGAGAGCTTCTTCCACCTCGGGTCCGGCGATGCTGTAACCGGAGGAGATGATCATGTCGTCCGATCGTGACTGGTACCAGAAGTAGCCGGCCTCGTCTTGGGTGAAGGTGTCACCGGTGAGATTCCAGCCATCTTGGACGTAGGTCTGTTGTCGTTCGTCAGCGAGGTAACGGCAACCCGTGGGGCCTTGGACGGCGAGCCGGCCACGCTCGCCACGGGGAGCTTCCGATCCATCATTGGCAAGAATTTTCGCCCGGTATCCGGGCACTGGTTTGCCGGTGGAACCAGGAACGATGTCATCGTCGGCTGCGGAGATGAAGACGTGCAACATCTCGGTCGCGCCGATGCCGTCGATGAGCTTCACCCCGGTGGCCTTTTCGAAGGCGTGCCAGGTGCTGCGTGGCAGATGCTCACCCGCCGAGACGGCGCGGCGTAGTGTTCGCAGATTGCCGGCGCTGCCCTCGGCGACCATCGCCCGGTATGCCGTTGGCGCGGTGAAACAAATCGTCACGTGATGGGTGCCGATCAGTTCCGCGAGTTCTGCGGGAGTCGCCTTGGGCACCATGAGAGTGCTCGCACCCACCCGCATCGGGAAGATCACCAAACCCCCTAGTCCAAAAGTGAAGGCTAGTGGGGGGGTACCGATGAAGACATCGTCAGGAAGTGGTTTGAGGATATTTCTGGAGAACGTGTCGGCGATGGCGAGTACATCGCGGTGGAAATGCATCGTGCACTTGGGCACGCCGCTGGTGCCCGAGGTGAAGGCGAGCATCGCGACGTCGTCAGCAGCGGTGTCGACAGCAGCGAAATCCTCGGATAGCTTGCGCGCTTGCTCGATGAAATCGTGCGCGCCGCCAGCGATCAGAATAGGCCGACTGGACATACTGCTGGCTTGCAAGTCTTCTAGCAGCGATTCATCGCACATCGAAAGATTGAGCTCTCCGATTCGGTCAATCGGAGTGAGTTCGCCCGAGCGCAGCATCGGCACGGTGGTCACCACGACGCATCCGGCCTTGAGGACCGCATACCAAGCGATCACCAGCCATGGCTTGTTGGTGCTGCGCAACAGGACGCGATTGCCAGGTTGCAGACCGTATTCGTCAACGAGCAGATTAGCGACTTGATTTGACATTCGATCAACTTCGCCGTACGTCAGATCGTTGCCATCTAAGCCAATTAGGCATGGTCGATCAGCGCCGAGTCGTTCGCTGGTTTTGGTGAGTAGTTCGACCGCGCAGTTAAGGCGACCTGGGTACTGCACATCGTCGCTGTCATAAAGCAGGTCGGGCCACAGCTCAATAGGCGGGAGTTGGTCGCGGCAAAACGTATCGACATGGGCCGTAGGTTCTGCCCCGAACGGTATAACAGGCATGGTCAACCTCTCGCTTCACGATTAAGCGTAGTATGCCAGTTTTCTGACGGTAGTCAAATATATGACATAAGCAGTCCTGCTTTATGCGGCGTTAGGATCAGCAGTATGACGACAGTCGAACTCGATTCTGAGGCGCGCACGCGACAGCCGCGGGCCTTGATCGTGACCACATACGGTTTGTATGCGCGCGCAGTCGATGGCTGGCTCTCGGTGGCGTCATTAGTAACGCTGATGGCCCAACTCGACGTCGAAGATGCAGCCGTACGGTCGGCCATTTCACGGCTCAAGGCACGCGGAATCCTCACCGCGCTTCGCCAAAACGGTGTCGCGGGCTACAGCCTCACTCCAAAAGGCAGGGCAATCCTTGATGCGGGGGACCAACGCATCTTTGACCGAAGCCGGCCGCTGCTTGAAGACGGCTGGTTGTTGGCGGTCTATTCAGTTCCCGAATCAGAGCGCCATCAACGTCATCAGTTGCGATCGCGATTGGCGTGGCTTGGCTTCGGGACCGTGGCGGCGGGCGCTTGGATCGCTCCGCGGCATCTGGAAGCCGAGACCAGAGCGGTGCTTCAAGAGCACCGACTTGATAGTTATGTACGGCTATTCCCGGCCCAATATCGTGAGTCTGATCTGCCTGCCCTGGTCGCGCAGTGGTGGGACTTGGATTCCCTGGCGGCGATGTATGAGCACTTTGTCGCTGTCCATCAACCCGTTGCCCGCAAGTGGCGACGTTCGAGCGCACCAGAGCCCCCGTCGGCGTACGCCGATTACGTCGCAACCCTCACTGCCTGGCGCCAATTGCCCTACCATGATCCCGGGATTGCGCCTGAGCTTTTGCCGCGCGGTTGGAAAGGTGCGCGCGCAGCGACCCTGTTCGACGATATCGCCGACTCAACAGCGGTCGCAGCGCATGCATTTGTCGGTGCGGTCCTGCGCCGCTAACACTCGTCACCCAAGGTACGTATACATACGCAAATCGCGCGCGTGCGTGGGTATATACGTACCGCACGTGCAGACTTTGAGCGAGTGTCGATCGCGCGGTGAGCGTCGGGGTTAGCGCCGGTATGAAACATTCGAGATTCATCAGCTCGAGTTTGGTGACGGTGGTTTGGGCGGCTCGGCTAGTCATCGAAACCGCAGCATAGTTGAAGATGCAAGGGTTCCAGCACTTTGCTGTGCATCCGGGAAATATCTTGTTAAAAAGGGACAGACTGCTGTTCACGGATTTCGGCCGGGCGCTTTTATCGCGAGTTCGAGCTCACCCTAGAGGAAAAAGCATCCATGCTTACGCATGAAGACTACGACCGTGATACTCCCCTATGTAGCTGTTCCACTGGGTGCTGTTCGAACTGGGCTATACCCCGGTCCGCAGCGACTGGCACTGTTGCGTGCTGCCCCACTGACCCTGCTACACCAGCGTTGGATTCAGTTAGGGGTGGCACTCGGCGGGAGTACTGACCTGATTGTTCAACATACGAATGTCGCTGTCGATGTAACCGATATGTTCGGCATCGGCAGTCCGGATGCGTCCGCTACACGGTACAACGGCAACCACGACAGGAATACTCAGCGATAGCCACCTAAGCGGTGGTGAGTAGGTCATAACGGTTGCGTCGGGATCGTTCGGTCAAAATCCGATTGTCCAGCTGTCTCACAAATCGGCCCCGCTAGACGTCTACTTGATAGCGGGAGATACGCCGTCCGAAGCAATAGCCGTTGATGATCGCCGAACCATGCTGGGGACGTCTGACCGCACATGGTCGGCAAAGACAGGAGATGCATGATGAACGATCATGAGCAGACCGATGAGATGATCGGCTCCCCAGTGTTGGCTGCGCCGGTAACAGCCGAACGCATTTCGGCGTTACAGGGACGGTTGGCCGCCGCAGCGGCGACAAGTGGCGACCTGGATGTTGGCTACCGCACCCTGGATACCCCGATTGGAACGCTGCTGTTGGCGGCCACGGACCGCGGGCTCGTGCGAGTTGCATTTGCTGGTGAGAACCACGACGCTGTGCTGCAAAGCCTTGCCGACCGGATCAGCCCCCGAATCCTGCGAGCGCCTGCCCGCCTCGACACGGTTGCTGCGGAACTTGAGGAGTACTTCGCCGGACGACGCCGTACTTTTGAGGTGCAACTGGACTGGCGGTTGTCGGCAGGATTCCGGCTGACCGTGCTGCAGCACCTGGCAGCAGGTCTGGCCTACGGGCACACCGCCAGCTACAGCACGGTCGCCCAGCTCGCCGGAAGCCCTAAGGCTGTTCGCGCCGTTGGCACCGCCTGCGCTACCAACCCGCTGCCGGTTATCGTTCCCTGCCACCGCGTCGTGCGTGCTGACGGCTCGATGGGTGGCTACCTCGGCGGCCTCGAAGCCAAGCGCACATTACTCACCCTGGAGACCGCAGCATGAGCCAAACCAAAAACACGCAGCGGCAGGATAACCACTGGGCTGGACGCGTCGGTGAAGTCGACTGGGAGCACGTCGGTGTCGACCTCGATCGATATGGCTGCGCGTTAACCGGACCGTTGCTATCACCGCAGGAAACTGCGCAGATCGCCGCTCTGTATGACGATGACGCACGGTTCCGATCCACGGTCAAGATGAGCCGGTACCGCTTCGGCGAAGGCGAATACAGATACTTCACCGAGCCGTTCCCTGATGCAATTATCGCGCTCAAACAAGCGCTATATCCGCGGCTACTGCCGATCGCGCGGGATTGGTGGCAGAAATTGGGCCGGGAAACGCCATGGCCAGACACCCTCGACGAGTGGTTGGAAATGTGTCATGCCGCCGGTCAGACTAAGTCGACGCCAATCCTCCTCAAGTACGGCGAAGGAGACTGGAACGCTCTGCACCGCGACCTTTATGGCGAACTCGTATTTCCGTTGCAGGTGGTGATCAACCTCAGTAATCCCGGTGTCGATCACACCGGCGGAGAGTTTCTGCTTTACGAGCAGCGACCACGCGCCCAATCGCGCTGCACTGCCACCCTTATCCCGCACGGCCACGGTCTTGTTTTCACCACCCGTGACCGACCGGTCCGCTCCGCGCGGGGCTGGTCGATCGGCCCCGTGCGGCACGGTGTATCGGTGATCCGCTCGGGCCAGCGATACACCCTCGGCCTGGTATTTCATGACGCCGCCTAGACCTGCGGATCGTTGCCGTCCAATGCAGTCGCCAGAGGAAAGCCATCAAGAAAGGGGAAACGTATGACTAGGTCCGCGCACGCTGGTTCCTCGAGCCGCCGTCTCGGTGATCTGGCACCTGCGTCACCACGTATTCCCGACCACCTGATCACCAGCAATCCCGGTTCTACACGGGTACCCGCACCGCACACTGATGAGGAGGTTCGGGCGCTCGTTGCGATGCTGAGCGCAGCTGCTGCATCGACGATCTGCGTAGGTCACGGCAGACACGCCACGTCGCGGGCAACCGCACGCGCCATCGCCGATGCGTGGGCCGGTCACGGAGGAACGGTTGTTGGCAGTGTTGATTGGCCAGAGCATGCAGCATCTTGGCTCAAACCCGCGCGGCGGTTGGTTGAGACTCAACCTGATGCGTGGGTCATCGTGGATACACCCGCGGGGTGTGCACAGCTGGCTGGGCGCCTTGCCGAGCATGAAAGCTGGTCAGCAGCGCGGACTTTTGGAACGGCGTCCCTTGACACTCCGTACGCCGCCGCTTTGAGTGCGTTTGGCGTTCTTGACGGCATGCGTGGGGTAACCAGTCGTGACGCGTCCTGGCGGATTGGGTACGGCCTGCTGATACATGAGGCACCAATCAGGCTGTGTTGAGTGGCCTAAGTCCTGTGCCCTAACGGCACTGGGAACTGGCACTACGAGGATCTGGCTATTCGATGACCGCGAAGCCTTGGATTT
>JBDTCL010000241.1:0-6175 GCA_039923595.1 Antricoccus sp.
GGTGGCGCATCTGCTGCTGACATCCTCGCCCTAGCCCGCGAGATCCGCGCAGGGGTGCAGGCGACATATGACATCGAGCTTCACCCGGAACCATTGCTCATCGGTTGCTCCCTCTAGCTGCTAGCGCACACCAAGGGTTATGCCGTCGGCGAATGTTTGAGCGACAATAGCCACATAGTCAGCGGTCTCTGCGGGATGAATTTTGTCCATTCCGAGAGTGTGCTGAAGCAGGATAAACGCAATTAGGCTCCCGATGTAGGCACGAGCGAGTAGATATCCGCGTTCAAGGTCCGGCGGCACCGTTGATAAACCTAACAAATCGCGCGTCGCCTTGCAGCTTGCGATGCTCTCCGACGAGAAGTGCGAGGAGTTCGGAGTGTGTGAAGGGTATTCACGACCGCTTGACCGATTCCCAGGAGTACCTCCACCAGCGGTCCGTCGGCTGGCCGTGGCAATGAGATGAGGTGCTCGATGGTCTCATCAACAAGGGCCTCCAAAAGCGCTTGCTTCGCGGGAAAATGCCGATATATGAGCGCATCGGTCACTCCCGCGCGTTCGGCAATTTGACGAGTCGTGGTTTGTGCGAAACCCTTTTCGATAAACAGATCTCGAGCCGCCACCAAAATCGAAGCACGTCGTTGTGCTGCCGGCAATCGCACGGTCGCAGCTAAGCCAGCAGCGCCCGTCTTCATACGGCGTCCTGATGGCCGCAATTCTGCATCCGGCTGCGGATTGCCTGCAGTAGGCATAATCCGCCGCCAGCATTTGCCAGCCCGATCGGCACCCAGTCGGTGAGCGTATCTAGGCCGAGACCGTCTGGGTGGGTGAGCGCCCAGACGATCGCCTCGACGGTGAATACCTTAGCTAGGCAAGCAACTGCGACCAGCGTGGTCCGACCGAGACGCGCACGTGTGGGGTTATCGAGAAAGGCCACCGCGCAGACGACGACAAGGACTGGAACTAAATGCACAATGCTGATCGTGACCAGTCCGAATGTGCCCACCAAGGGCCACGGGTACGTACCGCCGATCCAGCCCAGACCGGCGGCGAGGAGTGCGGCTTGTGCGAGCCAGCCCGCACTGACCGCACTGCGCGACACCGCCGGGCGGATTTCGAAGGTTGTCATAAACTCGGCTACATGTAAGTAGGCGCCTACCTACAAGAGTCTTCACCGACTTAGTTTGATGGGGATCCAAAGCCCGCGGTGTGCTAGCAGGAACTGCTCAGGTTCCGGTCACCGGTTGTCGCAGGATCGTCCGTAGCTTCGCGGGCTCGGTGCGCCGCGCGTCGGACAGATAAATCTCATGGTGCTTACCGTTGAAGGTCAGACCATGCTCCGCGAAATACTCGTTGTGCAGCTTCGCAAGGACAGGAGCTTCGTCATCGTAGGACCCGACATGCAGGATCTGGACGCTGGTGCCCTCGGCAAATGACTCGAAGCGGATCTTAGGTAGCGCCGCGCTTGCTTTATGCTGCGCTTGCTGACTTGCCGTATCGATAATTTCGGCGGTGATCCAAGTGGGTTGCGAGATCATCATCGTCCAGTCCCATACCGCTTTGTCGCCGCTGGCGAAGGCGTGCGGATCGGTTGCGCTCCATAATCCTTCAAGTGGACCGACGGTGTGCACTCGGCCGAGGTCGGACTTCGCAATCGCACGAACCGCGTACGACAATGGGTATAGGGCCTGAAGCGCTGCCATGTAGTCCGGTGACGAATTCGGATCACCGTGCCCGTCGATCATCAGGAACGACAACTTCGGGACGTCAACGACCGCAAAATCGCCTCGTTTCGGGGCGTATAGCAGGGGGAGGGCTTTCTTGATGTCGTAGTTTTCCATTTCCCGCCCCAGTCCAGTGCGCTCTCGCGACGCTTAACTTGTTCGTTGATGAGCAGATCATGCCATGCGCTGGCGGCTGTGCCCACAGGCCGAAGCGATCACGATTATGGTGGAGGTGCACGAATCAAGATTCGTTGACCTCGGAGGTAGCAATGAGCGCGATCGATCCCGATCGATCTAAGATCGCAGATACTATTGAGAAGTCGCTTCGGGATTCGGAGGTGGATTATCAACGGCTTGCTGAAGATCATTTTGCAGCCGAACTTCCTGGCACCCGGCGGCTGAAGACCACGTGTCATCTCAAAGTAGGTGAACATTCGCTGCAAATTTCGGCTTTTGTGATGCGTCATCCAGATGAGAATCACGAAGATCTCTGGGCGTACCTATTGATGAAGAACGCCCGCGCGTATCTGGTTTCCTGGGCGATTGACAAGGTCGGTGATGTCTATCTGACCGGACGCATGCCACTGAGCGCGGTCACCGGCGATGAGATCGACCGGCTGTTGGGTTCGGTTTTGCAAATGGCTGACGATGGCTTCAATCCGATGCTTGAGATTGGATTCGCAAGTTCGATGAAGCGGGAGTGGGAGTGGCGAGTAAAGCGTGGTGAGTCCCTGGCAAATCTTGAAGCGTTCCGCGGTTTCATCGAAAAGATGTTGGAAGAGGACACCGACAAACAGTTTACCGATGGCGACTGAAAAGATATCCGCATGAGCGAAACTGTCGGAACCCTAATTCTGCTGCGCCACGGTGAGAGTGAGTGGAACGCCAAGAACCGCTTCACCGGGTGGGTCGATGTGCCGCTCACCGATAAAGGCCGCGGTGAAGCAGAGCGCGCCGGCAGCCTGTTGGCTGAGCGTGGATTGTTGCCGGATGTTTCGCACACTTCGCTGCTGCGGCGGGCGATCAGTAGCGCGCAACTGGCGCTAGAGAGTACTGATCGGCAATGGATTCCGGTACGCCGGACCTGGCGCCTCAACGAGCGTCATTATGGCGCATTGCAAGGCAAAGATAAGGCTTCGACGCTGCAGGAGTTTGGCGAGGAGCAGTTCATGTTGTGGCGCCGGTCGTACGACACGCCCCCGCCCCCGCTCGATGTCGATAATGAATTCTCGCAGTTCGCCGATCCCCGATATGCCTCGCTGCCGCCGGCAGCGCGTCCACGTACCGAATGTCTCAAAGACGTGATGGAGCGGATGCTGCCGTACTGGTATGACGCGATCGTGCCGGATCTGCGTTCGGGCAAGACGGTGCTTGTCACCGCGCACGGCAACAGTCTGCGGGCGTTAGTGAAGCATCTGGATCAACTCGATGAACGGACCGTCGTGGGCTTAAATATCCCCACGGGTATCCCGTTGGTTTACGAACTGGGCACAGACCTAATGCCGCTCGCGTCGGGGGGAGAATATCTTGACCCCGACGCCGCTGCCGAGGCGATCAAAGCGGTCGCGAATCAGGGCAAGACGTAACCGACGAAGTTAGTCGATTTCGATGATCACCGGAGCGTGATCGGAGGCGCCTTTGCCTTTGCGTTCCTCGCGATCAATTGCCGCACCGACGACACGCTCGGCGAGCGCGGGTGCGGCATACGCGAGATCGATCCGCATGCCTTCGCGCCGGGGAAAACGTAGTTGGGTGTAATCCCAGTAGCTGAATTGCCCAGGAGTATGAGCGCGAGTCACCTCGCGATAACCAACCTCGGCGAGCGCAGCGAAAGCGGCTCTCTCGGCTGGACTGGTGTGCGTCTTGTCGCGGTAGTAGTCAACCGACCACACATCTTCATCGAGTGGCGCGATATTCCAATCGCCGACGAATGCGACTTGAATTGTGGGATCGGCGGTGAGCAGTTGCTCGCTGTGATCGCGTAATCGCGCCAGCCAATCGAGTTTGTACAGGTAATGCCGATCGTCGATTGCTCTGCCGTTGGGTACGTAAAGACTCCACACGGTGACGCCGTTGCAGGTTGCGCCAATCGCCCGCGCCTCTGGCGTGTCCGGATCAGCAAAGCCAGGTTGACCTGGAAAATCATGCTGCACGCCGCTCAACCCGACTCGGGAAATGATCGCGACGCCATTCCATTGATTGTGACCTAGATGCGCAACCTCATAACCGAGCTCAGTAAATCGATCGAATGGAAACTGGGCGTCCTTGCACTTCGTCTCCTGGATCGCGAGCACATCGCACTCGGTGCGCTCTAGCCAAGCGCACACTCGGTCGACCCGGGCTCGGATCGAGTTCACATTCCAGGTGGCGATACGCATGGGGTTGAGCCTACTGAGCGGTCGTGCATCCATCAGGTGGTGCGGGTCAGGTTGGCGGGCTGGCGTACTGGTAGGTGTGGTGTTCGGTGTATCCGATGGCTCGGTACATCGCCGCTGCGTGCGGGTTGTCTTGCATTACTTGCAGGTAGACCGATGTGGCGCCACACTCGGTGCCCCAGGCGGTGAGTTGATCCATCATCGCGGTGGCTATGCCGCGTCTGCGATAAGGCGAAGCGACCTCCAGACTCGATAGTCCGAGCCATTTTCTACCTGAATCGCTCACGGTGATTGCCGCCCGAGCGATGGCCGCCAGATCGCCATCGACGTAGTAGCAACCGAATGTTGCCGCGCCGTCGACGGCCCTCACAACCTCGATCGCCTCGACTGTGACGGCAGTCCCGCCACGAAAGAGCGACAGCCATCGCGCGGACGGCGAATCGAGCAGCGTCATAGTGATATCTGCGGTATTTAGCGATGTCACCGCAGCGGTGAGCATAGAGGCCGCACGGTATTTGTCCCAGCCAGGCGGAGCAGTCAGAAGCTGCTCGATGACCGCCATTTGCAGCGGCAGATTCCGCGTGGCATACCAATGTGCGATTGCTGGCAGCGCTTTAAGGCTTGCGTGTGGGGCCAATGGGAGTGCACAGTTGGCGCGGGTGGTGAAACCGGAGCCAGCGCGCAGTAGCCAGCCCTCGATAAGCGTGGATTGCAGACCTGGCCAGCCGCGTGCTGCCGCGGACTCAAGATCGCGAATCTCGCGCCTGGCTACTGGCCGAGCCGGGATTGCTTTGATCGCAACAACTTCCGACAGCGCGACGGTGATCTCGCCGCGACGCCCCGCGACACTCAGCGTCGCACCGCTGGCCAGTAGCTCGCCGGTCACATCGGTGTAAAGATGGCCTGCGCCAGGTGGTAAGCGGTAACGCAGAACGACTCGAGTGCCTACGTCTGGAATTAACACCAACTAAGCGTACCGATTACGATTTTAGGTTCGCACATGCGCATATCTGCATATAAACTGACATTGCGTCTATACGAAGGGATTTACGGTGGGTCACGACCATGGTCATCCGCACCCGACACCGTCGGGTCCTGGCGCGCTGCGCAGAATGCTGATCGCACTGTCGATCCTGACGACATTCTTGGTCATCGAAGTTGTCGTAGCGGTGGCGATTGGATCGCTTGCGCTGCTGGCTGATGCCGGCCATATCTTGACCGATCTCGTCGCGCTTGCAATGGGAGCTTTCGCGTTGCTTTTGGCGCGCCGCCCACCGACCGTGCGCCGCACTTTTGGCTGGCACCGCGCCGAGGTGTTGACAACAGTTTTCAATGCTGTACTCCTGATCGCGCTCGCGATATATATCGTCGTGGAGGCAATCAATCGGGTTGGTGAACCGACTGAGATTCCCGGCAGCTGGCTAATTATTGTCGCCGCCATCGGTCTACTGGCCAACGGCGTCGTCATCATGATGCTGCGATCATCAGCGGGCGACAGCCTCGCGGTTCGCAGTGCATATCTAGAGGTGCTTGCCGACGCGATCAGCAGTGTCGGCGTGATCATCGCGGGCATCGTACTGCTGACAACGGGATGGATGTACGTCGATTTGGTGGTCGCGATCGCGATCTCGCTTTGGGTCGTACCCCGAGCGATACTGCTTGGTCTATCGGCATTGCGCATCCTCACCGAGCAGTCACCGAAAAGTGTTGATGTCGCTGCTATCGAACGCGAACTACGTCAGATCGACGGGGTTCTTGACGTGCACGATCTGCACGTCTGGAGTTTGACTATCGGGATGGACGCCGCAACCGTACACCTCACAACCACCGCGAATGCCCCTGCTGCATTAGGTTCAAGTGTTTTAGGTTCGGCGCGAGTTGTTCTTGGCGCTCATCGATTGGAGCACGCGACAATCCAGGTCGAGCAGCAAGGCCAGCAGGGCCAGTGCTCGGAATTGTCGTGGTGATCCCTGCAAACGACAGCTGTGGCTGGGTGTACTGCTCTATGGGGTTTTGAGTGCTTGTGAGGTGTTGTTTGCAGGGCATTGTAGGTGGCCACGGCGCCGCACGATGGTGAGC
>JBDTCL010000242.1:0-6119 GCA_039923595.1 Antricoccus sp.
ACCACGACTGCCCGAGATTGTGGTGGTTCAGGCGATTCCTAAGCTCGATCGCGCAACTCTCGCGGTCGAGTTACTCACCGAGGGTGGGGTCGATGTTATTTATCCCTGGTCGGCCGCGAACTGCGTAGCACGATGGGAGGATGTTGCCAAGCAAGCGAAAGGCGTCGCACGGTGGCAGCAGACCGCGCGTGCAGCAGCCAAGCAGAGTCGGCGCAGCCGGATTCCGCGCGTTGAGCAGCCGGTCAACCTCGCCGACATCGTGACTATGTGCGACACAAGTGATGTCATTGTTTTGCACGAATCGGCGAAGTTAGTCATTGATGATCAGCCGGCGCCATCCGATCGCGTGACGGTCGTCGTGGGTCCGGAGGGCGGAATTAGCCCAGCTGAACTGGCGCAGCTTGCAGCAGCCGGAGCGCGAATTCGCCGGCTCGGTCCGGAGGTAATGCGCACTTCTAGCGCAGCCTTCGCCGCGGTCGCAATCCTGTCTCACGCGAACGGTCGTTGGCATAGTGATGGCTATATAACGTAGTCAGCGCGTCTTCTGCAGCTAGACCAGCACGTACGTACGGCAGGCTTTGATGTCTCCGGTTGATGAAAGTTCCGCGGTGAACCCTATCTAAGACTGGAAGGTAGCGGTCATATTTATAAAGACGCGCGGCAATCGGCTGAGGTTGACGACACTGGCAAGATCAACTGCGCAATATCAGATGGTGAGAATGCGCTGCGGTGCCTAGACTGGAGCAGGCTCGGACGAACAGTCTGAGTAATCGATGTGGACGAGGAGTCATCGCACCTGTGCCAAACTCAGACCCTAAAATCACCGACCAAGACAATGCCGCGACACCCGACGAATTGAGCACGACCACATCGATAGACATCCCCAACTCGGTGCCGATGGTGGCGGTGCTGGGGGTCCGCGATGAATTGCTACGGGTCTTGGAGGCCTTGGTCAGCGCGGATATTCATGTCCGCGGCAATACCTTCACGATCGCCGGACCGGCTGGTGAAGTGGCATTTACCGAGCGTGCACTTGTTGAATTGGTCGCTTTGGTTAAGGTCGGCCAAGGGCTGACCGTTGACGCAGTGCGCCGTACGGTGGCTATGCTCAGGTCGGGCAGTGGTGAGCGCCCTGCGGACGTACTCAGCTTGAATATTTTGTCTCGACGGGGCCGCGCGATCAGGCCAAAGACGGTCAATCAGAAGTCGTATGTCGATGCCATTGACGAAAATACGATTACCTTCGGCATCGGCCCAGCTGGAACTGGTAAAACCTATCTGGCAATGGCCAAAGCTGTGCAGTCCTTGCATGCCAAAGAGGTCAATCGAATCATTCTGACCAGGCCAGCAGTTGAGGCGGGGGAACGACTTGGGTTTCTGCCAGGAACCCTTTATGAAAAAATCGATCCGTACCTTCGACCGCTTTACGACGCGCTACACGACATGATCGATCCTGAGTCGATCCCGAGGCTTATGGCGGCCGGCACAATTGAGGTGGCCCCGTTGGCATACATGCGAGGTCGCACCCTCAATGACGCATTTATCATTCTGGATGAAGCGCAAAATACGACCGCGGAGCAGATGAAAATGTTCCTCACGAGGCTCGGGTTCGGCTCAAAGGTGGTCGTCACTGGCGACACCACCCAAGTGGATCTGCCCGGCGGTCACCAGTCTGGTTTGCGCGTGGTGCGCGGCATCCTTGACGGCGTCGATGATATCCACTTCAGTGTGCTAACCAGCACTGATGTTGTGCGTCATCGATTAGTTGGCGATATCGTTGATGCCTACGAAAGATTCGATGCAGCTCAGGCGGCCAATCCCGCAGCACCGCAGGTAACTCGCCGACGACAAGCATGAGCGCCGCCATATGAGTGTCGAAATCACGAACGAATCCACGGTGCCGTTGGCTGAGTCGCAGCTTGTCGAATTGGCCCAGTTCATGCTGAAAGAGTTGAAAGTGAACTCCCGCGCAGAATTATCGGTATTAATCGTTGACACCGCGCACATGGCGGCACTGAACGAACAGTGGATGGGCGAGCAGGGACCGACCGATGTCCTCGCCTTTCCAATGGATGAGCTCACAGACGGCAATAGGCCCGGAATGGCGCCTGCGGACGTGATCGCATCTGAGGAGGCTGATCCGGCCATGCTTGGCGACATTGTGTTGTGCCCTGCGGTCGCGATTACCCAAGCCGCTGCCGCCGGTCATCCATTTGAGGACGAGCTCACCATGCTCACCACACACGGCATTTTGCATCTACTCGGCTACGACCATATGGAGCCAGATGAGGAACGCGAGATGTTTCGATTGCAAGGCGCCCTGCTGAAAAGATGGTACGGCCGGCCGTGAATGCACCAAATGAGATATTTCGATCGGGATTTATCTGCTTTGTCGGCCGTCCCAATACCGGTAAATCCACTCTCACCAATGCGTTGGTCGGTGAAAAAGTTGCGATCACCAGCGATAAACCACAAACGACCCGCCGCGCGATTCGGGGAATCCTCGATCGACCCGACGCGCAGATCGTTATTGTCGACACACCAGGAGTGCATCGGCCGCGCACATTGCTCGGTCAGCGACTCAACGACGTCGTCAACAACACCCTCTCCGAGGTAGATCTGATCGGTTTCTGCCTACCCGCGAACGAACGCGTCGGGCCTGGGGATAAATACATCGCTCGCGCGCTGCGAACCAATACCAAAGCAAAGGTCTTCGCGGTGATTACCAAAACTGATCTATGCAAGCCCAAGCAAATCGCTGAGGCTTTGATGGGGGTCAGCGTGCTCACCGAATCGCTCGGTCGTGATTTCGCTGAAATTATTCCGGTGTCGGCCCAATCGCAATTCCAGATCGATGATCTAGCGGCGTTGATCGCTAATGCACTACCACCAGGTCCCAGACTCTTCCTTGATGGTGAGCGCACTGATGAGACACGCGAGTCTTTTATCGAAGAGTTCATCCGCGAGGCTGCGCTTGCGCACGCGCGCGAGGAACTGCCGCATTCAATAGCCGTCAACATCACCGAGATTCTCGAACGCGATGACTCCGACGTGCTCGATGTGCACGCGACGCTGTTTGTCGAACGAAAAAGCCAAAAGCCGATTCTGCTGGGCAAGCAGGGATCGCGAATCAAGCAAATCGGTATCACCGCGCGTGAACAGATCGAACGCCTTCTTGGAATCAGGATCTACTTGCATCTGCATGTCGCTGTGTTAGCGGAGTGGCAGCGCGATCCGAAGAAGATTGATCGGCTCGGTTTATAGTGACCGTGCTCGCGGCAAATCTGGTTGATAGTTGGTTATCGACCGTCTGGGTCGGCATCGTAGTATTTCTGGTGCTGGGGACTATCGGTGTCGTTTTTGCATTGCGCGAACGCAAGAAAGCAGCAGCATTGAGCGCCAATGCAGTAGCAGGTTCGTGGTCAATGCAGTGCTACGACCCGCTTGATCTACGCACCGCGATCCTAGTAGTGCTTGATGAGAACGGTCTTAGCCTCACGACCTTGTCGGCGCAAGCGCATACGCAGCGATCGTGGCTCGATGTGACCGACGTGCGGATTGCGACCGTGAGGGCGAAGCTGACTAAGCGCACTGGAGTGCAGCTCACCTTAATCAACGATGAATCGATTGAGCTGCTTTTTGCTGTCGGATTAGGACGCGGCGCGTATGAGCGTGGTGCTGAGCAAGCGATCGGACAGTTCCGACAGCGTTGGGCTGCGGCGCGCAAAAGCCGCATGGAAGATTTGCCCGAAGATGTTTGAGCCCGCTGGGGAACTATCTCAGTGACTACCTATCGGGACGAGGCGGTAATTCTGCGCGTGCACAAGCTCGGCGAGGCCGATCGAATCGTCACGATGCTGACCCGGAAGAATGGCAAAGTTCGTGCCGTTGCAAAGGGTGTGCGCCGCACCAAGTCGCGTTTCGGTGCGCGGCTTGAGCCGGGCAGCCATGTCGATATTCAGCTGTATCGTGGGCGATCGCTCGATATCGTGACCCAAGCAGAAGGCATTCGGCCCTACGGAGCACAAGTAGTCGACGATTACCCACGGCATACCACGCTCATCGCAGTGCTTGAGGCTGCTGATCGACTGACCGCCGAGGAAAGAGAGCCGTCGCTTCGGATGTATCTTTTGCTCATCGGTGCGCTGCGTTCCTTAGCCGATAAGCAAAAGCCGCCTCGGTTGGTCCTCGATGCGTTTCTGGTGCGGGCGATGACAGTTGCCGGTTGGGCGCCGACATTGTTTGAGTGTGCTCGATGTGCCAAGGCCGGTCCGCATCGCAGATACTCGGTTGAGTCAGGAGGCACGACCTGCATCGCGTGCGCGGTGCCGAGAGCCGTGACTGTGCTCGAAGCGACACCGGCTTATATCCAGTCGTTGCTTTCGGGGGATTGGGAGCAGGCCGAGCAGGCCGAGCAACGAGTACGGCGAGAAGCGTCCGGGGTTTTAGCTGCTCATGTGCAATGGCACCTGGAGCGTGGGCTCAGATCCCTACCCATGGTCGAGCGTGATGTGCAAGGTCCGGTCGGAGTATGAGATCGAAATTCAGGGCGCCGAAGCCGCACCCCTCTGGGGCGCTCGCGCCGGATATCCCGCTTGATCAGGTACCTCAGCATGTCGCGCTCGTGATGGACGGCAATGGTCGCTGGGCTAAGGCACGTGGGTTGCCTCGTACCGAAGGTCATGCCGCTGGCGAGAGCTCACTATTTGATGTGTTGGAGGGTGCGGTCGATATTGGCGTGAAATGGGTCTCGGCGTACGCGTTCTCAACCGAAAACTGGCGGCGTTCGCCCGATGAGGTGCGATACCTCATGAACTTCAATCGTGACGTCATCCGGCGCCGCCGGGATGAAATGAATGACTTAGGGATCCGGATCAAATGGTCCGGTCGGCGGCCGCGGTTGTGGCGTTCGGTCATCAACGAGCTGCAGGTCGCCGAAGAGCTCACCAAAGAAAATGACGTGTGCACGTTGACCATGTGCGTCAATTACGGAGGTCGGGCTGAAATTGCGGACGCAGTTTCGCAGATTGCAAAAGACGTCGCTTCGGGCCTGCTGGATCCAAACAAGATCAGTGAAAAGTCGATCGCGCGATATTTGTATGATCCATCGCTGCCCGATGTCGATCTATTCATTCGATCCTCGGGCGAGCAGCGTACGAGCAATTTTCTGCTGTGGCAATCTGCCTACGCCGAGCTCATGTTCGTTGATACCTTGTGGCCGGATTTTGATCGGCTGGATCTTTGGGACGCCTGCTTGCAGTACGCCGGCCGTGAGCGGCGATTCGGCAAAGCCTGAACCCGCTCGGCGCAACAACTTGATCCTTACGCCGCTGCATTTTGGTGCGCTGCGTATTTACGGTTCGGATCTGGTCTGTTCCTGGCTATGGGTAATCGCGTCGGCAACAATATGCGCGATGTGATCGTCTGCCAGCCGGTATTGCACCTCACGGCCACGCCGCTCGCTGATAACGACTCCAGCTGATCGCAGAATTCGCAAATGCTGCGATACCAATGGCTGGGTGACCTCAAGGGATTGCACCAGCTCGTGGACACACAGCGGGCCGTGCTCATCGAGTAGCGACACGAGTTGCGCGCGGATCGGTGCGCACAATGCGCGCAGCAGCTCGCTCGCTGCGGCAAAGCTTGCCGTGGTGCCCCGACTGCTGCGCAGTGGATTGGGCTGATGATCATGGGCAGCGGCATCGAGCTTGTCAGGCTGCGTCATTCTGGCCAGGACCTCCACACAGATTCGTTTGAGTTAGACGATAACGCTGAACGAGCCAATCGCCGAATGTGGGTGTCGGGCCTCGGTGGTGAACAATTGGCGAATGCCACACTGGAAAGCATGTTGGCGATCGTACGGTTTGATACCTCCGGTGCTGAGGGACCGTTACTCGTTCGCGCCGAGGCTGCGTTGAGCGCGTTATCGCGGTGTCCCGGATTCGAACGCGGCTGGTTTGCGCAGTCAACCGATGAGCCTTCAGTATGGACCCTCACCACGCTCTGGCGCAGTGTGGGAGCTTATCGCAGGGCGTTGTCGACCTACGACGTAAAAATCCACGCGACGCCGTTCATGTACGAGGCTAGGGAGGAGTCGACTGGCTTCGAGGTGCGCATCG
>JBDTCL010000243.1:0-13884 GCA_039923595.1 Antricoccus sp.
GATCAATTGGCGTGCAATCTATCGACGAACTATTGGCGCTGTCTTACGAAATCACTCCCGCACAACGCTCCAAACGGCACCTAGCCCATAATTTGCCTAGCGGTCCAGGAATCTATATCTTCCGAGACGGCCGCAATAATCCTTTATATATAGGGAAAAGCAAGAACATTCGGCGTCGGGTTCGAAATTATTTTACCGGTAGTGAGCCACGCAAGCGGATGCGTGAGATGGTCGCTCTGGCGGCATCGGTCGATGCGATCCTTTGTGCGCATGAGCTTGAGGCGGAGGTCCGCGAGCGTCGCCTGATTGCTTCGTTGAAGCCGCCCTATAACCGGCGGTCAAAACGGCCCGAGCGCGCAGTCTGGGTCAAGCTCACAAACGAGACATTCCCGCGCCTGTCGATCGTTCGTTCGATCAAGGACGACGGCTGTGATTATCTGGGTCCGTTCACCTCGCGCCGCACCGCGGACGACGCGGTGAACGCGATCTATGACTCGCTACCGATCAGACGCTGCACACATATCTTGCGTCGTGGGTCAACGATCGCGCCATGTGCGCTCGCGGAACTCGGCAAATGCACCTCGCCATGCGATGGCAGTACCGACCGTGAAGCATATGCCGCTCTTATCGCGCCCTTGCAGATTGCGATTCGCTCAGATCCATCGGCGCTCGTCGCTCCCATCTTGGCAAAAATCGATTCCTTATGTGTTCAACATCGATACGAGGACGCTCAAGCGGTTCGAGACCGGGCCGTGATCCTCATCCAATCTCTGATTCGTACGCAGCTATTGCGACGGATCACCCGGATACAGCGCGTTGTCGCGGCCGCACCGGACGGCCGCGGTGGCTGGGAGTTGGCTGTCGTACGCCGTGGCCGGTTGGTGCTCGCCGCGCACGCGGCCCGCGGAGTGCCGGTCCGGGCATTGCTCGCGTCGTTGGCGACCACCGAAGAATCGCAATCGGCGAGCGCGAACAAGAACCTGCCAGAGGCCGGTTACGAAGAAATACAGATTGTTGCCACCTGGTTGGAATCGCCTCAGGTGCGTCTAGTGGACCTCGACGGCGAATATGCCTGCCCGATGCCAGCTGCGGCCCGCTGGAGCGGTTGGCTACGCGAGGTGGAGGCGGCGCGCAATGCTTCGTAACCATCTCGTACGGTGAGCGCATGATTACCGCCATCGTCATGATCGACGCCGCATCTGAACGAATACCCGAAACCGCACAGATCATCGCTGATATCGAGGGCGTCAGTGAGGTCTACTCCGTTGCTGGGGCATGCGATCTGATCGCGATGGTTCGAGTGCGAGAATTCGACGACATCGCGAACGTCATTTCCAACCGGATTAATAAAGCCGCAGGAGTGCTCAAAACTGACTCCTATATCGCGTTCCGATCGTTCGCCAAGGACGAGTCCGAGGCAACATTCAGCATCGGTCTGGAATAAATCCGGTGCAACATACTCATGCTGAGCGACAGCGTTCTTAAGCGTTGCTCGCCTCGACCCACCGAGCAAGTACTTCGCTGGCATTACCGGCGTCAATGGCGGTGGCCGCGCGACCAATCCCATCTTCGAACGCTGCATAAAGCGCGTCGTCAGTGGCCGGAATGCCCTCGAAAGCGACAATCGCAGCCGCGCAATTGAGCAATACAGTGTCACGCACCGCAGAGCGCGCACCCTCGAGCAGTAACCGAGTAATCGCAGCGTTGTGCGGCGGTAGCCCACCGACAAGATCGCCCGGGCGCGAAGGTGAGATGCCGAGCCGAGTCGGATCAAGTGAAGTGGCGCGGACAGTCCCGTCGGTGACCAGCCAAAGAGCCGACGTCGTCGTGGTGGTGAGCTCATCAAGCCCATCGTCACCGCGGAACACCATCGCAGACACCCCGCGGCGGGCCATGACCTCGGCGAGGACTGGTGCCATCGAGGAATCGGCGCAGCCGACGGCGAGCGCTCGCGGACTGGCCGGGTTGGACAGCGGCCCCAGGAAATTGAAGATCGTCGGCACACCTAGTTCCTTGCGAGGCGGTCCGGCGAACCTCAGGCCGCTATGAAATTGCGGCGCAAAGAAAAACCCGATACCAACGTCTTGGATGCAGCGCACTACTGCTTTGCCGTCAAGATCAAGTCGAATGCCCAGTTGCTCAAGTAGATCAGCGGCGCCGCACGAAGAAGATGCCGCCCGGTTGCCGTGCTTGGCGACCGGAATTCCCGCGGCTGCCGCGACCAGGCTGGCCATGGTGGAAATATTGACCGTATGCCGTTGATCGCCGCCGGTCCCGACAATATCGACGCACGGAATATCAAGATGAGCAGGCGCGGCATTGGCAAGCATCGTGCGAACCAACCCGGTGACCGCATCAACTGATTCCGGCACGATAGTCATCGCAATTGCAAAACCGGCAATCTGCGCCGGTGTCGCCTCACCGGACATAATTTCGCTCATTGCCCAAGCGGCGCCCTCTTCATCGAGGTAGCCGTCCTTGACTAGGGCGGTCAGGACCTGCGACCAGGAATGCGCTGAGACGGTCACCGCAGGACAGGAACGCCAGCAGCGCGATTGCGCAATTGCTCAGCGATCACGTCGCCAGCGATGATCGGGTCGACCGGATAAGTCAGGGTGGCATCAGCTAGTGACCACGTCGCAAGCCAGCGATCATCGGCCCGCGCAATCACTACGACGACCGCGGGACATTCGGTCAGTTCGTATTTCATCTGCCGTGACAGGCCCATCCCGCCGATCGGCTGCGCCTCCCCGTCGAGGATGGCCAGTGCGATATCGCCACGGTCGACCTGCTCGATGACCTCGTCATAGGTCGCGCATTCAACCCATTCAAGCCGACCGAGGTCGCCAGCAGGGCGCCGTCCGATGGCAGAGCGGATCACCGCTCGACGTTCTTGCCGGGGGCTATAAAGCAAAACCGTATGGACGGTGTTGCGGGAGGTGTCAGTCATCTTGAGTACGACTCCAAGTACGAATGCTGCGATGGCGGGACTCGCCCATGAAGGGTACTCGGTGCCCCAGCGTCACGACGTCGGGCTGGTAACTGTGTGGTGCGACCCGGCTCTGGCCAGACTCATTTTGATTTCATAGCGCAATCTCAGCCGCAGGAAGGACTATGGGATACAGAACTCACAGAATCACCGGACCCCACGAACCACCACTGTTCGTAGAGGGGACATAATTATCTCTGTGACGACAGTGACCCCCGCCTTCCAATCTGACAAGGTCCACTCGCTATCGCGACCGAATGTGGTCAGCGTGGGCACCATTGTGTGGCTTTCAAGCGAATTGATGTTCTTTGCCGGACTCTTCGCGATGTATTTCACCGCTCAAGCGGTGCACGGCAAGCCGTGGCCACCCGCTCCGACCGAACTCGATCATCCCTTGGCGCTGGTCTTCACCATTGTCCTGGTTTTGTCCTCGGTGACTTGCCAGTTGGGTGTGTTCGCAGCCGAGCGCGGAGATGTTTTCGGCCTCCGCCGGTGGTATGCACTTTCGTTCTTGATGGGCCTGATCTTTGTACTGGGTCAAGCAAACGAATATCGAGTGTTGATCACCGAGCACGGCACCACGATTGCGTCGTCGACCTATGGTTCAGTCTTCTTCCTGACCACTGGTTTTCACGGCTTGCACGTGATTGGCGGCTTAATCGCGTTTATCTTCATTCTGATTCGTTCTACACTCGGTCGATTCACTCCGGCGCAAGCCACCTCAGCCATCGTCGTGTCGTACTATTGGCACTTCGTGGATGTGGTTTGGATCGGACTTTTCTTCGTGATTTACATCCTGACGTGGGGAGTGAAATGACCGACGCGACACCTACCACCGAACCGACTCCGGAGCCAAAAGCCGAAGCCGAGTCCAACTCGACTCCTGCAGTGAGCGGCAAGGGTCGCCAGGGGCGCCAAGGTCGTTTGAGGCGAAGCGCGGCGCTTGTCGCTGCGCTTGCCATTGTTGGCACTGTTTACTCCTTCGCTTCACCGTCTTCGGCTGAGGACACCACGACCGCCAATGCCAATAATGCGGCGCAAGTGACGCAGGGCAAAGAACTATTCGACAAGTCGTGCATCACTTGTCACGGCGCGAATCTTCAAGGAGTCACCGACCGCGGTCCGTCGCTCGTTGGAGTCGGCGCTGCCTCCGTCTACTTCCAGGTAGGGACCGGGCGGATGCCACTGGGACGGCAAGGAGCCCAAGCTGAGCGCAAGCCGCCAAAGTTCGACAACACCCAGACCCGCGCGCTCGCCGCGTACATCGGCACCACCGGTGGGCCACAGATTCCTGACATCACCAAGGACCAAATCAGCAACGCCAACCTTGCTGAGGGCGGTGAGCTGTTCAGACTCAACTGCGCGTCCTGCCACAACTTCGTCGGCAAGGGCGGCGCATTATCCTCTGGCAAATACGCGCCCTCGTTATCGCAAGCAACACCGACCGAAATCTATACGGCAATGCTTAGCGGGCCGCAAAATATGCCGGTCTTTAGCCAAAATCAGCTCAGTAGCGCCGACAAGACCAACATCATTGCCTATGTAGAGTCCCTGAAGGCGACTACTGATCCCGGCGGTGCATCGATTGGGCGCACAGGTCCAGTACCCGAAGGCCTTGTCATTTGGTTGGCGGGAATCGGATTCATGTTGGTGTGCACCGTCTGGATTGCAGGCAAATCATGAGCAAGTTCAACCGTCGCAAGGCCGAACAAGACGAGACTCTCGCCGATGGCGCTTCGGACCAATCGGCGAGCGGTTCTGATCATTCCCAAACCCTGGATCTCATCGCCGCAGAGGCTGTTGCCGGTGACAGCGCCGAGCCGATTAGCGATGAACAGCTAGCCGCACTGAGCCGCGATCAATTAGTCGTTCTCGGTGGCAAAATTGATGAAGTCACCGTTTTATCTAACGAATACCCGTTCGAAGCCGGCTCGAAGGCAGAGAAGGCCGCCGAACGGCAAGTCGCAATGTGCTTCGGGCTTGCTGGTTTGTTCGCCCTTGCGTTCGTCATCATTTACATTTGGTGGCCATGGAAATACGCCGCCACCAAGCCAACCGACTTCACGCTCGCCTCGTACTACAACCCGTTACTAGGGATCACGCTTGGCGGTGCTCTCATACTCATCGGTATCGGTCTGGTGATCTGGGCCAAAAAGCTGATGCCACACGAAATATCCGTCCAGGAACGGCATGAATTTGCTTCCCCGGATGTTGAGCGCCTCGCGACCGCAGCAACCCTCATGCAGGGCGCGGAAACGATCGGCCTTAATCGGCGCACGATGATTCGGCGTACCCTGCTCGGCACCGCGAGCGTCCTTGGGCTGGCCGCGCTAGTGCCGGTCGTCGGTGGACTGATCGTTAACCCTTATAAGAACAACGAGTTGTATACGACACTCTGGCGCGCAAACATGCGTCTGATGCGCAGCAACGGTACGCCCATTCAGCCAGCGGACATGGAGCCAGGCTCCATGCAGACGGTGTTCCCGCCGGTTGCTGGTGCGCTCTCGGAACCGAACTCGCCCACGATGCTGATCCGGATGCATGCCGATCAAGCTGAGAATTTTAGGGCACGACCTAACCAGGCTGATTTCCGCTGGGGTGAGTACGTCGCTTTCTCCAAAATCTGCACCCACCTCGGCTGCCCAGTCTCGCTATACGAACAACAAACCGGCCGAATTCTTTGCCCGTGCCACCAAAGCCAGTTCGATATCACCAAAGACGCCAAGCCGATTTTCGGCCCGGCCACTCGCTCATTGCCTCAACTACCAATCACCGTTGACGTTGATGGTTACTTCGTTGCAAGAAGCGACTACGTTGAAGCAGTAGGACCCGGATTCTGGAACCGAGAGGACCGTCCATGAGCGCGACTACGACCACTGGAGCCAACTCCGCTAAGGCAGGCACTGGACGGCCGGCCATGAGTCCTGCCGGCAAAGTCGGGAGTGCCATCGATGACCGCATGGCGATGGCCCGTCCCACCCGCCGACTACTCAATAAGGTCTTCCCTGACCACTGGTCATTCATGTTGGGCGAGATCGCGTTGTACTCGTTCATCATGCTGTTGCTCACCGGCACCTTTTTGACGCTGTTCTTTGATGCCTCAATGAAGGAAGTTGTCTATAACGGCACCTACATTCCATTGAAGGGTGTGCCGATGTCGGCCGCCTATCAATCGACGCTCAACATCACCTTTGATGTACGTGGCGGCCTGATCATTCGCCAGATCCACCACTGGGCAGCACTGCTATTCATGGCGGCGATCGTCTGTCACCTTCTGCGTATTTTCTTCACGGGCGCCTTCCGCAAGCCGAGAGAGACCAACTGGGTAATCGGCTGCACGCTGTTGCTGATGGGAATGGCCGAAGGTTTCATGGGCTACTCGTTGCCAGACGATCTGCTCTCCGGTACTGGTCTGCGAGTCATCTACAGCGCAATATTGTCCTTCCCGCTGGTGGGCACCTGGTTAGATTTCCTACTCTTCGGTGGTCAATTTCCCGGCACCGATATCATCGGTCGCTTCTATATCCTGCATGTGCTGTTGATTCCAGGAATTATTCTCGGTTTGATTGGCGTGCATCTGCTGCTCGTCGTCAAGCAAAAACACACCCAATTCCCAGGTGCTGGGCACACCGAGAACAACGTCGTCGGTACCCGCATGTATCCCATCTTTGCCGCCAAAGGCATCTCGTTGAACATGCTTTCGTTCGGCCTGATGGTCTTCCTCGGCGGTTTCGTGCAGATCAACCCGGTGTGGTTGTACGGACCGTACAACCCGGCACAGGTTACTGCCGGTGTTCAGCCTGACTGGTATATGGCATTCGGTGATGGTCTCATCAGACTCTTCCCAGCGTGGGAGTTCCGATCAAGTTGGCTTGATATACCCCCTGCTTTCTGGACTGTGCTGCTGCTTGGTCCGGTCTTTACCGGCCTCTTCCTCTGGCCGTGGATAGAAGCGAGGCTTACCAAGGATCGAGCCTCTCACAACCTGCTGCAGCGACCGCGCGATGTGCCGGTGCGTACCGCGATCGGTGCGATGTCGATCGCGTTCTATATGGTCATGCTCATTTCCTCCGGCAACGACATCATCGCGGAGAAGTTTGATATCTCGCTCAACGCGATGACGTGGGCAGGTCGAATCGGCCTCTTGCTACTGCCGCCGTTGTCTTACTGGGTGACCTATCGCCTATGCCTTGGTCTGCAACAGCACGACCGTGAAGTGCTTGAACACGGCATTGAGACCGGGATTTTGGTGCGCCTGCCGCATGGTGAATACATCGAGATCCACCAACCGCTGGGGCCAGTTGATGAGCACGGTCATGGTTTGTTGACCTATGGCGGCGCTGCAATTCCGAAGAAGATGAACAAGATTGGCGGTGCCCGGCGCGCTGTGCGCGGGTTCTTCGGACCAATCGAATCGCCACCTCCGGTTCGGCAGCTTGAAGCTGGCGAGACAGAGCGCGAAAAGGTTAACCAGCCGTAAATCTCGTCGCACCACCCGATTAAGCATGAAGCCCGGCTCACTCGAGCCGGGCTTCTCGCGTTACGGGTAAACTAGTGGCGTGACTTCTACTGAGCAAATGACTGACCCTGCGGTAGGCGGCTGTGGCTGCGGTTCGGGAGGCTGCGGCGGCGTCTGCAGCACGACACCGGATGAGGGGTCGGTGGATCTCGCTTCCCTACCGCTCGTTCCGGTGCATGTTTACCTCGACTTGGTGTGTCCGTGGTGCCTGATCGGCAAGAAACGTCTCGATACAGCGCTGTCGCAGTTCACCGCAGCAGGTGGCCGCGTAGAGGTTTCATATCTTCCCTACCAGCTTGATCCCGACGCGCCAGCACAATCGCGAGAACTGGCACCAGTGATGGCGGCTAAGTTCGGGAGCGCCGACAAGGCGGCTCAAGTGATGGCGCATGTGAGCCAGATCGCTGCGGCTGAGGGTATTGAAATGGATTTCGATGCCGCTATCGGCGTCAACACCTCAGATGCTCACCGGCTGCTGTTTGCTGCCGGTAAACAGAGCTCCGAAGTGCAATCGACACTCGCGCAGAAGCTTCTTGAGGCGCACTTGTGCCACGGCGTTGATATCAGCCAAGTCGCTGTGCTTGAGCAACTCGCTCAGGAAAGCGGACTGGATTTGGACGTCGAGCGCTATATCGCGACTGGCGAAAATACCGAATCCATCGCGACTCTCGAGGAAGAAGCGCGAGCTGGCGGCATTAGCTCGGTACCGACCTACGTCTTTGCTGGACGCTGGGGCGTTAGCGGCGCTCAAGAACCAGGTACCTTGGTCACCCTGCTCACCGAGGTAGCAAAAACGCTTGGTGGAGCTGAAGTTGAACAAGGCACTGGCGGCGGCTGCTGCGGTGGCGGCTGCTGCGGCTAGCACCCGATGAGCGTCCTCGCCCCCCCTGTGCGGTAGTTGAGAAAAGAACGCCTCCTCAGCGTCCACAGCGGGCACCTAGCTCATCCTGACAGTAAGTCATGGCGCGAACGCGCTTAATGGAATTTCTGGTTCCATTCAAACTGTCAGCGAAGGAGTTTCAACGATGAACACCTCATCGAGTCACCAATCAACTGCGTGGGCGCCCACACCAATTGCCGGAGGCAACCGCCGATTGGGAGTGACCGCTGGAGTGGCAGCTATCGTCACCGCAACAATGGTGATCTGCCCCATTGCCCTATCCCAGCCTGCTTCGATAAGCGCGGCTGCGTTCGCGAATCATCAGTTCTCGAATAGGGCTGACAGGAGTGGCGCCGGCCATGGCGGCACTGCTAATAGCGGCTCTACAGATGGCGGCTCCACAAACGGATCTGGTGGCGGCGGCTCCACCAATGGCGGCTCCGCAAACGGATCTGGGCAGTCGAGCGCTCTCGCGCAGACAAATTCGAGTGCTGCGACCGCCGCACAAAGCGTGGGTGTCGTACTGATCAATAGCGTGGTCACCGGAGGCGAAGCGCTCGGCACCGGGATCGTACTGAGCGCCAACGGTGAGATTGTGACCAACTATCACGTAGTGCAAGGCTCCACGTCGGTGCAGGTCATCATGCCGACCACCGGTAAGAGCTATACCGCGACGGTCACCGGTGATGACCCCACCGGTGATGTCGCGGTGCTGCACATCAACGCAAGCGGCTTGAGTGTCGCCAAGATTGACACCACCATCGAAATGACCGGCACTGCGGTCACCGCCGTCGGCAACGCTGGCGGCCAGAATGCGCTCACCGCGGCGACCGGCACCATTACCGCCACCGGTCAGACCATCACCGCATCAGGGGAGGGCGGCTCAGGTTCGTCAGAAACCTTGAACGGGCTATACCAAACGAACGCCGATATCATTCCCGGAGACTCCGGAGGCCCGCTTCGTGACGGCCAAGGAGACGTCATCGGGATTGACACAGCGGCCTCGTCAACAAACGGCAGCAGCCAAATGCAAACCACTTCGGCGGATGTACAAGGATTCGCTATTCCGATCGTGACCGCCCTACGGGTCGCCGATCAGATCGAGCAAGGCCGCTCCAGCGGTCCCGTCCGCATCGGGCCCCCGGCCTTCCTCGGCATTGAGCTTGCCCGATCATCTGGTCCGGTAACGATCGCGGGGGTTGTCGCTGGTGATCCAGCTGCTGCGGCTGGGCTAACGGCTGGGGACACTATCACCGCTCTGGGCAATACCGCGATTACCTCGGCAACCGATCTGACGAACGCGTTAGCCAGCTACCAGCCAGGGCAGAACATTAACCTCGCCTGGACCGATTCCGCTGGCGCATCACAAGCTGCAACGGTGACTCTCGCACCAAGCCCGACCAACTGAGCACTGGCTCGCTAGTGAGCGACGTTTTGCCCTGTGTAGTACTCAAACAAGAGCCCGCCGACGGTGGCAAGAATACAGATAACGCCAACCCCGATCAGCCAAGGGAAGTAAAACGCGAGACCTACCCCGGTAATCATGGCCGAGAATGCCATCCCAAAGGGCCAGTATGAGCCGGGACTGAAAAAGCCCAACTCTCCTGCCCCTTCGAAGATTTCGCCGTCCATGCGGTCCTCAGGGCGATCGTCGATACGCCGAGAAATGAACCAGAAGTAGCCACCGATCAGACCGCACAACACGCCCGTGAGCACCAACGCAGTTGTGCCGAGCGGTTCACCGCCGGTAAGAATGCCATAAATGATCCCGACGACGATATTGAACACAGCACAAAAGATGAATAGGACTGATTCAAACTTCATCTGGACTGCCCTACTTCACGCTGGTGTCGACGGTGCGGCTGGAGTCGAATGGATGCGTCGTTGTTGCAACCGGAGACTCGCCAATGCTCGACAGGGCGTCGGCGTTGCTCATGCCACCCTCGCGCGCGGAGGCGAATGTTGCGTACTTATCCTTGCTCACGACTCGCAGTTCGAAGTTCATCTGCGCGTGGTAAGTGCCGCATAGCTCTGCGCAACGACCGACGTAGGCACCCTCGGTGCCAGCCTTGATCGTCACCATGAACTGGTTAGCGCCCGGGTGTACCGGCTTGTCAGGGAATACGTCAAGCTTGTAGAGGAATTCCGGCACCCAGAATGAGTGAATTACGTCGTTGGAGTGGACGGTGAACAGCACTTTGGTATCCGCTGGTAACACCAGAACCGGGATTTGGTCAGTCGCACCGATGGTGGAGACGGGCTCGCTGGTTGCCGAATCAGTGGTGCCTGGATAATCAAACTTCCAATTCCACTTGAACGCCGTGACATTAACTCTCATGTCAGGATTATTCTTCTTCTCAACGAAGTTCTGGGTGATGATCACGTAGTAGAACAAGACGGCGATCATGACGAACGGCGCCGCCGTGCAAGCGAGCTCCAGCGGCAGGTTATATGCGGTCTGCCGCGGTAATTCGCTATCTGTCTTCTTCTTGCGGTGGAAGGTGACCGTCCAGAAGATCAGTGACCAAACGACAACGCCAACCGCGAGGGCTGCGACTACCGACCATGACCACAGCACGCGCATCTTGTCGGCCTGCTCGGTAATGCCCGTCGGCCAACCGAAACGCAGATGCTTCTCGATGCCAGAGGCATCACATCCAGCGAGCATTACGGTGCTCAATGCTGCCACCCCGGCGATTCGCCAGGTTCGCAACGACGGCTTTCGTAGCACGAGCTGTCCTCCCAAAAATGCCATCAACCCACCAGACCGGGCGCATAGCCGAAGTGATCCGGCGGCGTAAGTCCGCATGTAAGTTCTTAGCGTAGTAGAAGAGTGATCAGTATGCCGCCTCCGGGTCAATGTTTCGTCGTCTTTAGGCAGACCCTCTACCCAGCTGAGGCATGCTGGCCCGAGCCGACCCTGGAGGCACCGCATGAATTGCACCGATTCGCCCGCTCGCATACTCCTCGATTGTGATCCCGGCATCGACGATGCGATGGCGATCGCGCTCGCTCTGGGATCGCCCAGTGCCGAATTAGTCGGGATCACCACAGTCGCTGGCAATGTGCCCCAATCGGTCACGACGGCAAATGCCTTGCGGCTCACTGAGTTCTATGGCGCAGCCCACGTACCAGTCATCGCCGGCGCGATTCATCCGCTGATCAGACCCAACGTATTTGCGGCGAATGTGCACGGTACGGACGGTCTCGGTGGTGCCCCGGTGCCAGCCGCGACCCGGTCACTGCAGCCTGGGTTCGGACCTGACTACCTCATCGAGCAACTACGCGCAAACCCCGGCGAAATCACGCTGGTCGCTACCGGACCGATGACCAATATCGCACTGGCCCTGCGCAAGGAACCACAGATCGTCGAGTGGGTGCGCGAGATCGTGCTCATGGGCGGGTCCTATACCCGCGGGAATGTCACCGCAGCTGCCGAATTCAACTTTTACGCCGACCCCGAGGCCGCGGCCGCAGTATTTGAGGCCTCCTGGAAACCGGTAATGATTGGTCTGGATGTCACATTGACTGCCCGCGTGAACGCCGGCGTTCTGGACCGATGGCGCGGCTTCGGCGTTTTGTCCGATCAACTCATCGTGCCGTCGTTGGCGAACTATTTCGACTCCGCGACAGGCGATGATCAATCCGGGCCGGCAATTCACGATGCGTGCGCGATCGGCTACGTCCTGCATCCTGAGTTGTTCACCGTCGTATCTGCGCATACCCGGGTCGAGACCCATGGTCAGCTGACCTCGGGCATGAGCGTGGTGGATTTTGCGAGTCCGGATAAAAACCCGGCTCAGTCTGCCCCGGCCAATAGCCTGGTCGCAACAGCACTGGTGGTGCCGGCCTTCTGGGACGTGATGAGCGCCGCATTCGCCGATATCGCAAAAAGGATGAGTTCTGAGCCCTCGGTATGATGGCGACCGCATGAGCTCGTTATCAGTCGTCTGATCCCACCGAAAGGACCACCGCGTGTGCGGAATTGTTGGATTGATCTGTGCCGCCGATAACGCGGCGTTGCGGGTTGATGATGTGCGTGCCGCGCTGCCGGCGATGCATCACCGTGGTCCCGATGACACCCAGATCTGGCACGACGATCAGGCGGTTCTCGGGTTCGCGCGACTTGCCATCATCGATATTGAGCGTTCATCCCAGCCGCTCGGGTACGACAATGGGCGATATCAGATCGTCTTCAACGGCGAGATTTACAACTATCTCGAGTTGCGCGCCGAACTCACCGAGACATTCGGAGCAACGTTCGATACCGACGGCGACACCGAGGCGATCGTCGCGGCCTACAAATATTACGGCGAGGACTGCCTCACCAAGTTGCGCGGCATGTTCGCCTTTGTCATCTGGGATACCGAGCATAAAAGCGCATTCGGCGCCCGAGATCAGTTCGGGATCAAACCGCTCTATGTGGCGATTGACGGCGATACGACTTATTTCGGCAGCGAAAAGAAAAGCCTGTTGTCGTTGCTTGACTCATCGGGTACCGGGGCTGGGCCCATCGATACCGCCGCACTGCAAAACTATCTGACACTGCAGTATGTGCCAGAGCCTGATTCCATGCACCGGCGCGTTCGCAGGATCGAGAGCGGCACCTCGTTTCGGATCGAGGGCGGCATTCTTTCCATCAACCGGTACTTCTCCCCCACCTTTGAGATCGAGCCCGTCGAAGGCCCCAAAGCGCAGCAGAAGCTATATGGCCAGATCGCCGACGTGCTCGAAGACTCCGTCAAAATGCACATGCGGGCAGACGTCACCGTGGGTGCGTTTCTATCCAGTGGCATTGATTCCACGGCAATCGCTGCTCTCGCCAAGCGTTACAACCCGGACCTGCTGACTTTTACGGTCGGCTTTGAGCGGGATGGCTTTTCCGAAGTTGATATCGCTGCTGAATCTGCCGCAGCGATCGGCGTACAACACATCACCAAGGTCGTCAGCCCAGAGGAGTTTGCTGAGGCCGTCCCGCGCATCGTTTGGTATCTCGATGACCCGGTCGCCGATCCCGCGCTGGTGCCCTTGTGGTTCATCGCCCGCGAAGCACGCAAGCACGTCAAGGTTGTGCTCTCTGGTGAAGGTGCCGACGAGCTTTTCGGCGGCTACAACATTTATCGCGAACCGCTGTCGCTCAAGCTATTCGAGCCGCTCCCTGGCCCAGCCAAAAACCTCCTCGGCGCACTCTCGAAGCGGTTGCCCGACGGGATGCGAGGCAAGGATCTGCTGCGTCGCGGTTCGATTCCGATCGAAGATCGTTATTACGGCAATGCGCGGCTATTTCGCGATGATGAGCTGGGGTTCCTCAAAACCCACGATGGCGCGCAGAGTATCAGCGATGTCACGCGCGATTTCTATAAGCAGTGCGCCGCCTACGACGACGTGACCAAAATGCAGTACATCGATCTGTTCACGTGGTTGCGCGGCGATATCCTGGTCAAGGCCGACAAGATGACCATGGCTAACTCGCTTGAGCTGCGGGTGCCATTCCTC